>JACCYN010000267.1 GCA_013696465.1 Pyrinomonadaceae bacterium | reverse complement strand
CCGATCTTAAACGGCTTCGTCGGCGAGTTTCTGATCATGCTGGGCATGTGGACATCGGGCTTGCGTTATTCGTGGATCGCCACGATGCTCGCGGCAACCGGAGTCATCTGGGCGGCCATCTATATGTTGTGGATGTTGCAGAGAGTTCTCTTCGGGCGGGTGACGAACGAGGAGAATCGTCGTTTGACTGATCTTAATTGGCGGGAGACGGGGCTGCTGGTGCCGCTTCTCGTTTTAATGATTGTGATGGGCGTTTATCCGCGCCCGTTTCTTCAGCGTTCGGAGCGCAGCGTCGAGGGTGTGCGGGCGCGCGTCGTGGCTCCGCAGGGAGGTGGCACGTTCACGGCCGAACGCGCCGCCACGAATTACTCTACGGAGGAGCATTAACTGTGTTGAAAAGATTTGCCTATGTCGCCTTAACGTGCCTGTTCTTAACTTCTGCGACTGCCCCTAGCAGCGCACAACAACAGCAGCAATCGCAGGTTGCGCCGACCAACACCGCGCCCGTTGCCGCAACGTTTAACTTGCGAGGCATTGACGGCAAAGTTTACGACCTCTCGCGGATGCGCGGCGAGATCGTGCTTGTCTCTTTCGGTGCGACGTGGTGCGCGCCGTGCGCCGAAGAACTCGCGGCGCTCGAAGAGTTGAAACTGGAATATGCGCATCGCCCGATCAGATTTCTGTGGGTGAGCATCGAGACGGAAGATGAAGCTTCAAATTCACGTCTGCGCTCGTATGCGAAAGCTAAGAAGCTGACGCTGCCTGTTCTGCGTGACATTAACCGCACGGTCTACGGACAGTTTTCCGAGCGCGTGCGTTTGCCTCTTGTAGTGATCTTTGATGGCGAAGGTAAACTCAGTGACTCTCCGCTCGTCGGCATGACGGCTTCGCCCGAACTTTATAAAGATCGCGTGCGCAGTAAACTGAACGAACTTATTGCAATCCAAAATGTCAGCGCAAAGTAAATCAACACGATGAATTCTCTCCTTGCATTACAAGCTTTTTCGCCAGACATCAACTTTGCGATCATCCTGCCGGAGTTGATTCTTTCCGTCGTCGGCGCGCTTGTAATGCTGATTGACGCCTTCACCACGCGCGCCGATACGGGCAGGGGGCGCTGGATCACCGGCTCTGTTTCGCTGCTTGGGCTAGGCGCGGCAGCGGCCGCCTGCGTCTGGCTGTGGGTGGGCAGCACGAACGAAACGCAAGGTACTTTCGGCGGTATGATCGTGCTCGACCGGATGCGACTCTCCTTCACGTTCGTCTTTTTAATCGTGTC
Source organism: Pyrinomonadaceae bacterium (assembly GCA_013696465.1). GTDB lineage: Bacteria > Acidobacteriota > Blastocatellia > Pyrinomonadales > Pyrinomonadaceae > JACCYN01. The sequence goes on along the minus strand of JACCYN010000267.1, from coordinate 23,199 downwards.
GGCTTTGACGATCCTGATCTCGATGGTCTGGGTTGAGTGGGAGAATCTTCCGGGCGGCGAGTTTCATGCGCTGCTGCTTTTCGCCACCGTCGGCATGATGTTGATGGCTTCGGGCGGCGATCTCGTGATCATCTTTCTCGGTCTCGAACTCCTTTCAATCGCTACTTACGTGCTTGCCGGTTTTCGCCGCACGGATTTGCGCTCAAACGAATCGTCGCTCAAGTATTTCATTCTCGGATCGTTCTCTTCGGCTTTCCTGCTCTACGGCATCGCGCTCGTGTACGGCGCGACGACGCAGGCCGTCAACGTCGCGGGGCGAACTGACTTTATCGCGGGCACAACGAACATCCGCGAGATCGCGGCGCGCCTCGACACAGCTCTCTATCCGCCTTTGCTTTTCGCGGGCGCGGCGATGATGCTCGTCGGCTTCGGATTTAAGATCGCTACCGCGCCGTTTCACGTCTGGACGCCCGACGTTTACGAAGGCGCGCCGACGCCCGTCACGGCATTTATGGCGGCGGGGCCGAAGGCAGCCGGATTCGCCGCGTTCATGCGCGTCTTCCTCATCGGTTTTCCGTTCGTCACCGCCACCTCTCTGACCCTGACGAGTTCACAGGCGCACGCCGCGTGGCTCAACACGCTTTATATACTTGCGATCCTGACGATGACCATCGGCAACGTCGCCGCCCTCGTGCAATCGAACGTCAAGCGGATGCTCGCCTATTCCTCGATTGCCCACGCGGGCTACGCGCTCGTCGGGTTTATCGCAGCTGGGGCGACCGACGATGCCGCGCAGCGAAACGACGCTGTGGCGGCCGTCGTCTTCTACCTGCTCGCGTATTCGGTGATGAACTTAGGAGCTTTCGCCATCGTCACGCTTGTCGCCAGAAGCGGCGACCGGCGCACCGAGATCGAGGACTATACAGGGATCGGATTCCGTGCTCCCGCGCTTTCCTTCGCGCTTTCCATTTTTCTGCTGTCGCTGATCGGCGTTCCTTTAACGGCCGGTTTCATGGGCAAGATAATGGTGTTTCGCTCGGCACTGAATCTCCGCGAACCATATTACGGACTTGTCGTGATCGGCGTGCTCAATTCGGCCGTTTCAGTGTACTATTACTTGCGGCTGATCGTGGTGATGTTTTTCCGCGAACGCACTACCGAATGGAATGCCCCCCGCGTTCCCGCGAGTATCGCGGTCGCCCTCCTATTAACGATTATCGGGGTGTTTTACTTGGGAGTGTTTCCCGGACAGGTGCTCGACGCTTTTCAATCAGAGCAGCCTGCTGCGGTGAATAGTGTCGCCGGACGCTGAAGTTTCAATTCATGAACGTAAGGGGTGAAGTGAAAGCGAAGACGCAGGGAGGCTCAGGACGGGTGACTCTGCAACCTAGGCCTTCTTCTCTGCCCATGGTTGATGCGGTTGCGGCGGAAGTCAAAGAATCGCTGGGCGACGCTTGGTTGCCCGAAATCTACCGCACACATATCCGCCCTCTGCGCACACGCGCCTATGCGCTTCATCCGATGCGTAAAGACGCAGTGGATATACAGCACACGCTGCTCGGCATCGAACTCAAAACCGGACGCTACCGCACGCTCTGCCCCGATCTGGCGACCGCTCGCTACCTCGCCGTGTGGACACGCGCGGGTTGTTCTTCCATCGCCGTACCTTATGACATCACGAAAATTTCCCGCCTCGCGGACGAACTCGAATCGGCGTGGCACCGCATGTTGTTCTTAATCGATCACTCGGCCGCAGAGCGCAAACCCGCGTTTCGTTTTCGCGTGCGCGGCAACCTTTTGACAGAGCTACAATACGAAATTTCGCAGGCGGGCGCGGGCGCGACAATTCCGCAATTTAACCAGAACACGAAACAGCGCGGATAAAACTTCTTATGACGACCGAGTTAACGACGAACGAATCGGGGGCTGACGAAACCCACCAACCTGCCGCGGACGAACCGCTACCCTTCCCGTTTAACCAACACGCGTTTTGTCGCTACGAACCGATTGAGAAGCGCATCGAGGGAGCACGCGTGCTCGTCGTTGACGATCTGCTCAGAGACGAGCGGGACGTATCCGACGTGGCGCGCGCCGAGTTGGGACAAAGCTTGAAGGCAAACATTAACCGCGAACGTCAGATCGCAACACTCGCAGTCGAGAACATTGTTAATAACATCGAACGGCTTGTGCAAAAACCGCAGACGCACGTGGCGCACATTTCGGAAGTCAAAGAAGCGGCGGAAGCTTTCAGACCCGATGCCATCGTGTTGAGCGGCACGCTCAGTGATTTCGATTATTATAACCCGGAGTTGTTAGACGACTTTGCGCGCTTCATCCGCGAAACGAAAACGGGCGTGCTGGGTATTTGCGGCGGACATCAACTCGTCGGGAGAAGTTTCGGGGCGCGCGTCCTGACGCTCGATAATTTGGAACAAAGCGAACGCCGCAAGCGCAAACTTTACGAATATCAGTACCGCTTTGTGCGCATCAGCGCGCCCGACGATCCGATCTTCTGCGGCATCCACGACAGCGAGTCGGGCGTCTGGCAAGATTACACGACCGAGGCGCGCATACTCCGCGTCTGGCAAAATCACGGACTGCAACTCGATTCTGTGCCGGAAGGTTTCCAACTGCTCGCCACTTCCTATTTGTGTCGCAATCAGATGATGGTCAGGCGCGACGAAGGGCAGTTGATCTACACCGTGCAGTTTCACCTCGAAAAATCTTTTGAGGATTGGTATAAGAGCCGCACGTTCGGCGGCACACGGTGGGAGCACCCGAACGAATCGCGCGATGGGCGCATCATCTTCGAGAATTTCTTGCGCGCTGCGCTCGAACACGCGGGCAAAATCGCCGCCGCTTGCCCGTTGCCTGAAAGCGACGCCGCGCTCGTTCCTGTTCCATAACCGCTTCGTTTATGAAGCCCGTGCCGCCGACACGTCAATGTTGACATCGTAGGGCACGTTCTCCATCGTCCGCTCGATCAGCATGTTCACCACCGCGTGCAGATCGCCCGTCTCCTGAAAAACTTTGAGTTGCTGATCGGCTGAAGTGCCGCGCGCCAAAATGGTATGCACGTGCTCGACCTCTTTGCGCGATCCCAAGTCGTCTAAAACGTCGTCAACGAATTCGAGCAATTCGTAGATGAGATCGCGCACCGGCACTTCCTGTTGCTTGCCGAAGTCAATAAGTTTTCCTTCAAGCCCGTAGCGGACGGCGCGCCACTTGTTTTCTTGAATCAACATGCGGCGGTAAAGGCGAAAGCCAAGGTTGCGATCAATCAGGCGGTCAAGCGTAGCGACGATGGCTTGGAAGAGGGCAGCGAGCGCGATAGTGTCGTCAACGCACGTCGGGATGTCGCAGACGCGAAACTCAAGCGTCGGGAAGAATGGATGCGGGCGCACGTCCCACCAAATCTTTTTGCCGTTCTCGATGCAGTTGGTTTTAACCAGAAGTTCGATGTAGCGTTGAAACGAGCTGTGCGAGTCGAAGTGATCGGGCACGCCGGAGCGCGGGAATTGCTCGAAGACTTTCGAGCGGTAAGAGCGCAAGCCCGTGTTGACGCCAAGCCAGAACGGTGAAGAGGTGGAGAGCGCGAGCACGTGCGGCAGAAAGTAGCGCGCGGCGTTCATAATCTGGATCGCGCGCTCCGGCTGCGCAACTCCGACGTGGATGTGAAGGCCGAAGATGAGCAGCGAGCGCGCCACCATCTGCATCTCGCCGATGATTAACTCGTAGCGTTTGTCGTCAAAGCTTTTCTGATCTTGCCAGTGCGAGAAAGGATGGGTCGAGGCGGCGACGATGGCTAAATTATTTTTACGCGCGAGCGCTGCAATGACGGAGCGCAGGCGCGTGATGTCGGCGCGCGCTTCCTGAATGTTGCGGCAGACGCCCGTTCCGACTTCAATCATTGACTGAATCATCTCTGGCTTAATCTGCTCGCCGAGCAACATTGTTCCTTCGTCGAGAATCTCGGAGACGTGCGAACGCAACTCGCCCGTCTGCGGATCGACAATCTGAAATTCCTCTTCGATGCCGAGCGTGTATTTATCAAACATAAGGGTTCATCCACTTTCTTCGCACTTAACGACAGCCCAAACAATAGTCTTTCAAAGTTTCAGCACTCTGTTTTCCTGACTTTCCTGCCGGGCGATTTCAAACGACCTCGAAGCGGAGTTGCTTACCCCTCACTCTTTGGCGAGCGCGCGTTCGATTACTGCGCGGGCGTTCTCTGGCAGACCGTGAAAGCTGACGCCGACGCCGAGACCCGGATTGATGTAGATGACTTCGGCATTAACAACGATCTGCTCTTTCTCGTTTTCGCCGAGGGGAATGCGTAAGGTCAGGAGCGCGCCTTCGGGCAGTGCGGCTTGCGTGTTCATGTAAAGACCGCCCGCGCCGATGTCTTTCGTGCTCGCCACGCCCGTCGCGTCCTGTCCGTTAAAGAAAACATCTACGATTAAGCGCGAGCGATCCGAAGCGCGACGCTCATCTCTCGGCAAGTTCGCATTCTTTTCATCGGCGTTTGTAGTCACCTATTCGTTCCTCAAGACAATGGGGAAGGAGTCTGTTGTAAACTCATTTTACACGATTTTATGCGTCAAACGGCAAGCGAGACGGAGCGTCAAATTATTTATGCTCAGTGTTCACTCAATCTTTATGGCTGATGATGAACGTCGGAACCATTCCGCCGCCAGATGAAACATTGGCCAACTCCGAATAGGACAGGCGCGTGAAAGCTGAACCGACTTTGCCGTAGAAAAGAAGTGGATCGAGATCGACTAATTGTTCGGCGAATTCCATTCGGCCGTCGGCCGTTAACGCCGGGAAAGTCTCCCGCGCCGTCTGCACGCGCTCTTGCACAAGGTAATCGCCGTCAGCCAACGCCTGCGCCAAGGCAGCGTCCCACTCCGCTTCATCCGCGTTCCAGCCGATCCAGATGCCGTGTCCGCCGTAGTCGTCGTTCGGCTTAAGCACAAGGCGTTGGCGATTACGCCGGATGTACTCCGGCAGATCGATCTCCTGCTCTCCATAAAAAGTTTTCTCCGCGCGCACGCTTCGCGTCCAAGGAATGTGTGCACCGATGTGGGCGAGCTCCGTATTTGTGAAAAGCTTTCGGTAACGCTCGTCCGTCAGCACGGCGAAAAGCGCCTTCTTGTGAATCAGCTTCGAGCGAAAACTGTTGACGAGGCAGACTTTTCCCGCGCGGTAAGCATCCAGCAGCGCGGGGCTTTCCTTCATCACTGGCAGATATTCGTTAACGAGCAGGCGTTTGTAAACAATATCAATCTCAAACTCACCTTTGCGTAAACGTCCGCCTGTAAATTCGAGTTCGTCGGGCGAGCAGATAATCGCCGGATAGCCTTCGCGCTCGAAGAACTCCTGAAACAACTCAAACTCTTTCGTCGTCGGAACATCCTTAAGATCAACGATGGCGATCTGCGGAGGGCGTTCCGGCGTGCGCCCCAAATATTCCGTGTAGGCGCGAAGCAGAACGTCAAGCATCAGACGCCGCCCGTAAAGCGGGCGCACATTGTAGCGTTCACTAAAGCGCCGCATCACGGGAAGCGACGAGAAGATGTCGTAAGCCGCATCCGCAAACGCGACTCCGGCAGGACTCTCGCCGTTGAGTTCGACAAAGCTGTAAGCGTCTGCGGTAAGAAAAGAATCAAGCCGCGCCGTCGGCGAAACCGCATCGTAGCCGGGATCAATTTGCACGAGTTCGCGCTCGACGGGAGTGACGCCGAGCGCGTCAAGCAACCGCGTATCCTCGACGGCCGCATCTTTAACTTTTTGGATCGCGCCCCACACGGTTTCGCAAATTTTTGTGACGCGACTCCAATCCTCCTCGGTGACGAAGTGCGGGCGGAGATAAGGCGACAAACGACGACCGCCGAAAACGAGTTTCGCATCTTCCAACCCTTGATCGAGCGTGTGAAGCGAAGCTTGACCAAGCTCTTCGTCAAGCAGCAGTTGGTGATAATAAGAAACCGCGTCGTCCAACATCGAGTTCTAAGACAACACTTTCATAGATTTGAAAACAAAGGATGAATTGGGCGTAAGATTACCACAGTCGCACACCGGAAAGGCTTGAAAAATTAGCGGGCGGACGTGAACTGCGTCCGCCCGCTAATTTATGCTGTCGTTTGTTTATCTGTGGAAAGCTTTTATTAAGGCACGCTTTGACGTGCGACGTTAAGTGTAACTCTTTGCCCGTCACGTAAAACGGTTAACGCGAAGTTGGCGGTTTGTTCGGCGACCACCGCTTCGCCCGCAACTTCCCTAAGCGCCACAAACACTGATCTGCCGTTAATCGCTTCGATCACGTCACCAGCGCGAACCCCGCCCAACGCCGCCACGCTCTGGGGTTTGACGGCGAACACGAGCATTCCGCTTAACTGCAACGGTTGTCCGGCGGGCGGAGGTGGCAACGAGATGGCTTCAAGTCCCAGCGTTGAAAGCAGATTTGTCGGCGGAGTTTCCATGCGCATCTGACCCGTGATTATTCTTCTATAAGTCATCTGCGACGGATTTAACGATTCGCTGAGTCGCACCTCGACGCGGCGCGGCTGTTCCGTCCTTCGCAGCACGGTAAAGCCGATGGTGGAATTATTGCCCGCTTCTCTGAGCATGAAAGTGAATTCTTCGGTTGTGCGCACGGGCTTGTCGCCGACGCGCAGCACGATGTCGCCGGGGCGCAAACCCGCTGCGGCGGCCGGAGCATTCGGCGCAATCGCCGTCAACATCACGCCCTGCCGCTCGACCAACAACCGACGCGCTTCTTCAACTCTCCATCCGCTTTCGACGAAACGCTCTAACGACAGCATCGCCACCGCATCGCCGCGCGCGCCCAACCACGCTTGCGGCACGCTCGTGCGACGCGCAAGCACGCGCCGCGCCGCGCCGCGCACCTCTGCGACGGGCGTCAAGTGCGCTTCGCCGCCGGAACTTTTCTCGACGATGCCAACGAACCCGCCGCTTTCATTCAGCGCAACCGCGCCGTAGAACTGCGGCGTTAGATTCGTTGATTGCACTTGCAAAGCTCTAATCTGCCCGGAAGAAAGGCGACTCACTCCGCTTATCAACCCTTCGATCATACTGATGCGAATGCGCAGCGAACCATTGTTATCAGTTCTGCCGTTAGGCACCGGAGCGAAAAGGCGCACGCGCTGTCCCTGAGTAACATTTCCGCTACCGGCGAGCGCGGTTTCGCCGTTCAGTAAACCGAGTTGTCTTGTGTAAAGCGAAAGCGTTTGCGCCGCCCCGCTTTGAGTTGATGCGTCAACGGTCTGTTCCGTCGCGCGGTGAGCAGGAGTTGTTTGCGCGGAGACTGAAGCGGCGATTTCAAGCAGCGATAAGCCTGTGCTGGCGTCGAGTCCGATGAATTTCGCACGAAGCAAACGCCCGTCGCGCCGCACGACGACGATTGCCGATTCGTTTCTCGCTTCCCTTCCGGTTGAGTTGGCTGCAACTTCCGGCGGCGAACTTAGAGCCTCTATCTCGGCTTGCGGTAGCCGCGCGATGATCGTGCGGCGGTCGTTTAACATGCAACCGGCGACGACTTTCGTATGCACAAAATCGTCGGAGGGTTTTGCGTCGAGTTCGAGATGATTCTGCGCGAGCCACGCGCGCAATTTCCATCCGCTCAAACGATGCACAACCGTAATCACTTCCACGGGCGCGGGCGTGGACGCGCTTCGTGGCGACGGTGCAGTTGTTGTGACAATCTGCCGCGAAACTTGAGCAGGGGCGGCGGAAGATTTTTGCGCACTTACGATGACATTACCAAAAGCGAGACACGCTAAAGCCACCAGCCCACAACAAACTTCGTTGATGCCTTTGCGGGTTCTGATGAAATTAAGGTTTACGCTTTTGACTCTCATCTTCACCATGCGCCCTCGGTCGGCGACAGAAGTTTACGACTTGAATCGCCGACCGGATTTACCAAATCTTGCGCGCCGAAAGAGATTGATTGCAGAGACATTTTGCGCGGCTCGCCTTGCTCGTCGTGCGCGCTGACTTCTAACGCACCCGCGCTCAAATTCACGGGGACGGTGATCACGTCATTGTCCCCCGTCCCAGAATTTTCTGCGAACGAAGTGTAACGCGGCGCGCCCTGCACGCCGATGCTGTTTGACACTACCGTGCCGCCACCGTCGCTAACAATCGTCGCCGACGGAAACGATGCCGCAGTTGTCCTGACGCGGCGCGGAATGCGTGCGACGACTTCGTGCGAGCTTTTCCGTTTGCTGTTTACGACAAGCGAATCGTCCGTCGCTTCTTCCTCGTTGTGGACGTTTTGTGAACTTCCTGATGTTTGGTTCGCTTCCGCCTCTTGTGAACTTAAAGCGGAAAGCATCGCTGTTTCGCTGCGCGGCGATTGCTTGAACACAAGAGCGATGCCGAGCGTCAAAGCAAAACAGGCGGCGAGGGCGATGGAGAGAAATCCGGGAGCAAACGCTCCGTGCATAACTCTTTTCCCCGCGCCCACGTTTTCCGCTGCGACAAGACGCGCGCGCACGCGAAAATCGAAGTTTGAAGGCGCGTGCACAACTTCGAGTTCATGCATCAGACCTTGCAACGCCAACTGATCCGCGCGGAGCTTGCGACAGGACACACACGCGCTCAAGTGCCACGTCACGTCTTCACGCAAAGGGGCGTCTGCCTCTTCAATCTCATTTCTAAAACTATGACAATTCATCTTTTACTCCAAATTACAAATAACTACTCAGCTTATCGCGCAGAAGTCCCCGCGCGCGACTGATGCGCGACTTCACCGTGCCCTCGCTCATTCCGAGTATTCCGGCAATGTCATCGTAGCTTCTTCCCTCAACGTCGCGCAGCACCACCGGCACGCGATACTTTTCCGGGAGCGACGCAATCGCGCGCGCGACCGCCGCTTGCCTCTCCCGCGCCACGAGCGTCACGTCTTGCAAAGGAAGCGCGTCGGGCGGATCAAACTGCGTTTTTTCAATTGGCTCGTCGTGCTGCTGAGTGAAAAAGGACGAGAGAGAGACAAGGCGGCGACGCTTGCGGCGGCGCAGTTCGCTGATCGCCAGATTGGTAGCGATGCGGTAGATGTAGGTCGAAAAAGCGTAACTCGTATGGTAGCGATCAATCGCTTGATAAAGGCGCACGAAAGTTTCCTGCGCGAGATCAACGCTCGTGTCGTAGTCGCTCGTCAAACGGTAAATATAGTTTGTGATCGGATTACGATAGCGATTGATGATTTCGGCGAAAGCGGCTTCGTCGCCGGTGCGCGTGGCTTCGAGGAGAAAATGGTCGGAGGCGGGTTCAGATACGGCGGCCGACGGCGCGGCGGCGGACGCACTCGCCGGCGAAACGGTAAGCAGCAGATCGTTTGTTAACGTGCTCATGTGCGCCTGAAGGGAAGCGTCGCACTCTCTACATTTTTGAATTGCACCGGAACGAAGATTTTAAGATTCGCGCCCGCCGAAGCGTGTACACGCTCGAAGCCTCCTTCGGTTCCGAAAAGATTTTCGCCTGCCAAGCGGGAGGGCGAAACCCGCGACGGAGATTGTTTCCAAAGCGTGCCTTGAGCGCGAAAAATCTTTACGATCCTTCACTCTGGAAAAGCGAATCGTCCATCTTGATGCCGTAGACGGCGGTGGAAAGCCGCGTCTCTTCCACCTGCTTGTCGTTAAGGTAAAGAACTGCGCGGTAGGGCACGAGCGTGCTCTGCACGTAATTGTAATCGTGAAATGTTTTTCTGTATTTATTATTTTGCCCGCCGCTCGCCGCCGGAAGTTCATACTCAAGCCGTAGTATGCGCCCGGTTTTGGAACTGACGTAGTAGCGCGTGCGCTGCTTGTCTCGATCCGTGACATCGAGAATCCACATCTCGATGTTCTTCTGTTTCTCTTTGCCGACGAAGGTGAGAGTTGAATTATTTTCTTTGTAGCGCAGCAGGGCGTCAATGTCTTGGCGCGTGCGCCGCAAGAATTCGTCCGAAGCTTCCTGACGCGGCGTGTAAACGGAGCCGTTTATAATGCCCCAGATGCGCCCGTCGTTGTAGACAAGCGAATACTCCATCGAGGGCATTTTCTGGTCGAGACGGATTTTATCTTTAAGATTGTTTTCGCCGCGCACGAACCGCCGCTCGTAAGTGACTTCTTCGGTGCGGCCGTCCTCTGTGGCGCGCGTAATGCGCCCGCGCTCAATGCCGTTGCGCCTGATCTGCGCCAGCAACTCGCGCCGCCCATAAACGAAAACGACGGTTTCCGCAACTTGCTCGGCGGTCGGAGTTTTTTCTTGCGCCGCCAGAGTCGCAATCACGTTTGGCGCGAACAAAGAAGCGCAAACGAAAATTAAAACAAAGGTTTTTCTGAAAGAATGGAGCACAGAAAAGAGTTCTCCTTTTGAAACTTGAAGCTGACCTTCGCGCCCGTCAAGCGCAAACGATCAAGGTTAACTTAAGCTTAAATAATTGTACCACGAACGAAGATTGCGCAAGCTTTCTTTGAGGAAATGCTTGTTAATGATTATTGATGCCGGAAGCGGGCGCGGTGGATGCCCGTCAAGCCGTTGACAACCGCCTGAAACCGCATTAAATTGCTTAGTTTTCATAATCAACTGATGACGAGATAATGACGAATTAAGAAACATTCGACTTCCAACCTCGTCGCTGCTCATTTATTTGAAAGGACGAAATTAGACGTGAAAAAAGTAGGCATTATAGTTGGACGCGAACAATCATTCCCCGAAGCATTGATCCGGCGTATTAATGAGCGCGGTGCGGGCGACGTGACGGCGGAGTACGTTAAACTGGGCGGCATCCGCCACGACGATCCGCCGCGCTACGATCTCGTTATTGACCGTATCTCGCACGAAGTTCCCTTCTACCGCGCCTTCATGAAGCGCGCCGCCCTCGAAGGCGCAATCGTTATTAACAATCCCTTCTGGTGGTCGGCCGACGATAAATTTTTCAACTACTCGCTCGCCACCAAACTTGGAGTTGCGATCCCCAAAACCGTGCTGCTACCGCAGAAGGGATACATCCAAGGCGTGACCACAGAATCTCTCCGCAACCTCGAATTCCCGCTTGACTGGCAAGGGATCGTTGACTATGTAGGGATGCCCGCGATCATCAAACCTTTCGATGGCGGCGGCTGGAAAAACGTCTCGCGCGTTAATTCATTAGAAGAACTCTGGCACGTTTACGATCAGACGGGCACGCTCTGCATGACCTTGCAGGAGTTTATCGAATTCGATCAGTTCGTGCGCTGCTATTGCATCGGGGGGGAAGAGGTGATGATTATGCCTTACGATCCGCGCAAGCCTTACCTTTCCGGCGAACAATATCTGCACAACCCGAATTACCTCACACCGGAACTTGCAGAGCGCGTGACGAACGATGTGCGCACGCTCTGCCGCGCGCTCGGCTATGACCTCAACACCGTCGAGTTTGCGATCAAAGACGGCGTGCCCTACGCGATTGATTTTATGAACCCCGCGCCCGATGCCGAGTTAATTTCGGTCGGCGAGTTTTACCACAACTGGGTGACGAACGCCGTTGTTGATTTCGTCTTCAAACGCCTCGCCGAACCGCGCGCCGCGACGAATCGTTATCGCTGGGACGCACTGCTTAATTCCGGTTCGGTGCAAGAAGCCTCTGCGCCGGAGACGGCACTGGCGGCTGTAGCATCGGCGGCCGAGCAAGCCGCGCGCACCATCATCCCCGAACCCGTGCGCGAAATCGGCGCAGACATTGCGGCCGGTGTCGGGGCGCTTATGAGCGACGCGGCAAACGCCGTGAGCGGAATCGTCGAAGCCGTTTCTCAATCGCCGACGGAAACAAAAGAAGACACGAAGCAGACGCGCAACGCAAGCTCAACAAAACGCAGCACGGCAGGGAAGAAGCCGACCGCTTCCCGCAAGAAAAAGCCTGAAACAGAGTTATAGAAATTTGCGCGTTAAGGCGGGAGCGAAGCGCTTATAACTTTGTACGCGCTGCGCTCTTTTCAATTTACACTCGGCGTCTTCAAACTCTTAAGTTTCATAGTAGTCTTAGCTCAGGTGCTGCGCTCCGCATTTTTCTTCACCGTTCGACCGGAATCTCAAGCGCGAAATTTCCGCGTCGCCGCCCGCCCGGTTCGGTAAAGCGTAAATCCGCGAATTGCACAAGAGTTTGTTCGGCGCAACCGCGTCGCACGTTCGTCGTCGGGAAGCGCGCAAAATCAAGCAGGATTTGCGCACGCTCATCGCGGCTCGCGCGTTCGACAAATGCTGCGTCATTTCCTTCTGGCTTGGCATAGCGCGCGACGCTTCCCCGCGTTTGACCGACAGAGTTATCTTCCCATAACGACAAATCGAATCGGTACATCGCCCTGTCAGTTTCCGTCATACACACCCAGTTCAGAGGGTTTGCCAGCACGGGCATCGCCGCGACGCGCAGAAGTTTTTCACCACGCTCTGAAGCCAATCGCGTTGAGATGTTCTCTGCCGCATAAAAAGCTTGACGATGCAGGATCGAGAGCGCGCCCCAGTAAACGACGACGAGCGCGAGGGCGACAACGGCGACGGAAGAATTCCAACGCCGGAACGTTCTCGACTTGTATGCCGCGATGATCCCGACGAGCGCCAACACCCAGAGGGCGCGTGAAAGAACGGGGTAATTAAGACTTGCCCGTTGCGGCAGCAACAACACGACGGAAGTCAGAGCTAAAGCAAGCAACGTCCACAGGGCAACGCGCCGATTCGTTTTTGCAGTTAACAGAAAGGCCGCGCCGCCGAGACTCAGCCACAAAAAGGGGTCGAGAATAAAAACCAGATCACCGTAAAACCACTGCCCGCTCCAAGGCAAAAACGGGCGCACGCCGTAGCTGTTCGTCCAATCCAGCAACGGGTGCGACAAACTCAAAACGAGCGACGCGAGCATCAATCCGCCCAATCGCACACGCGGTTCGCGGACTCGCCACCGCGCTACAATTTTGTCAATCACCCAGAACACGACGGGTATCATGACGCCAATCGCCAGTGTCCCGACGATGGAATGCGTAATGCCGCGATGGTGTTTAAGGTAAAACCAACTGCCGCCGAACGCGGCCAAAATGTCGCCATCCGGCGCGTTGGCGGCGATCACGCACACTGTGGTCGCAAAAGGCGAAAGGCGTTCCAGCCCTGCTTTCGCGGCCGCTAATCCGACGAGCGAATGAGTTAAATTGTCCATTGAGTTTGCGACAGCATACTAAAAGCGCACACTGATTAATTTCATCTACGGTACGCTCTGTCTCTCAGCTATAACTAATCCAATATTACAAACTTTCTAAACAACAAAATAATCAGTAGCAGGGGAACAAATATCATTAACTCGATCACACTGTACTTGATTATCTCAGACAATTTGAAACCGATGGGAAATTCAGATAAGCCTATCAACTCCAACTTGAATCTTTGCGTCGAAAACGGCCATAGCAATTCAACTCCGCCGCCGAACTTAGTTGTCGAGAAGTCAAGCAGAGCGTGTGACAGGTAGGCTGAACCGTAAATGATCGCCTCTCTGATACGTGAAATGCCAAGTATCATCAACATTAAAGCAGTCACGACTCCTGCGAATATAAGCGAATGCGTAAACCCACGATGCAAACCTCTGCCGAGTTGTAATCCCCAGACAAGAAAGAAATCGAAATCGGGGCTGATCGCCAGCAACGCACTCAGTAAAAGACTTTGCCAACTACAAAGGATCGGATTCTGTGGCTGATTGAGAGCCACTACGCTCGCTCCGACTAACCCGTGTGATATGGGCAGAGGCATACTTTACAGCAGCGAGCGGCGAGGACTTTCTTTATAGCGCTAAAGGATTCGTCGTGGGTTCAGGCGGGAGTTGCGCGTAGCGCGCCGGATCGAGGGTTTCGAGTTTTTGCGCGGCGTCGCGCGCGGCGGCCGGTGTCGGAAGGGCTTTGCCGTCTTTGTCGCGGCCTTTGCGCGCAGTCTCAACGATGCGGAAAAGAATGTCGGCGGCTTCCTGTCGCTTGCCTTGCTTTTCGTAGACGGCGGCGAGGCGCAGATTAAGCGTGTCGGCAGTGATGGTCATCTGCCTGTCTCCCGTGAGTTCTCTATAGAGAGCGGCCGCCGCGTCGTATTGCCCGTCCGCTTCTCTGGTTTGCGCGAGGGCAAACTTTGCCATCGCCGCAACTTTGTCGTCACCCGCTTTGGTGAGCTTTTCGAGTTCGCTGATGCCGCGCGGCCGGTCGGTGACGAGCAGGTTAGTGGCAATGAAGTATTGCGCCGTTTCGCGGTAGGGATCAGGATACTTCGCCGCCACTTCCTGAAACTCTTTGATTGCTTTTTCGGAGCGCTCCCTTTCGGAAGTGAAAGTAGGCGTGTTTGAGTTGGGAGTCTGCGGTTGCGGTGAAGCGGAGACTTGCGCTTCCGAAATTGTGATCGCCCGGCCGAGCGCGAGGCGTGCGGCGTCGCTCTGCCGCTCGCTTCTGTATCTCAAGACGCCGATGAGCGCGCCGAGCAGAACGAGTCCGGCGAGAACGTAGAGAATCGTGCGCCCTTTGCCTTCGAGTTGGTCGCCGAGGCGGTCGAAGGCGGTGAGCGTCGTATCACGGAAGCGATCTTGCTTCAGTTCGCGTCGCCGTCTTTTATTTGGTTGCGGTGCCACAAAGTTTTCCCGCCTGCAAGTTTCTAAACTTAAAGCGTTCTTTCGATTGAGTGTCGCTTAAGAAAGCTTTCACTCTAGCGGCGCGTCAACGAGGTTGTCAAGCGTGAAGCGACCCGTCCGTTTGACCGCAGAATTTCCTTCATATTACACTCGCGCCCACACGCCCGAATGAAAATAAAGCTCGTTTACCCATTTACACATGATGTGGTTTGGCGTCAAAATTACGATGCCGGGGAAAGAATCCTTGTATCCGAAATTTTTCGGGAACAAACTTACGGGAAGCGGTGTCTAATGAAGCGACTGTGCGGGAAGCGCGAAATTTCAGTTTGTTTTCAGCCCGCTTCGGGAGGGTTTAAGTGAGCTTCGGAGAGCCAATCGCCCTCCGCGAGCAGGCGGAGTTGGAACGGATCGCTTTGGCGACCGGGACTGAAGTTCGGGCGAGCGGCGAAGCACAGTTCATTGAAAGACTACGGGCAGGCGAGATGGCCGCCTTCGACACGCTCGTTGATGAAAAATCGGGTGAGATTTACGCGCTGCTGTTTCGCCTGATGGAAGACCGTGAGGAAGCGCGCGATCTGACGCAGGAAACTTTTCTCCAAACCTTTCGCAGCATCAAAAGTTTTCGTGGCGATTCGAGTTTGAAAACGTGGATTTATCGCATCGCCATCAACCAAGCTCGCAACCGTCGCCGCTGGTGGCGACGCAGACGACGCGACCAAACAGTTTCACTTGACGCTTCGCAAGCGGGAGCGCATTCCACGTTTGGCGAGAATCTCACGGATGAACCGGAACGCAACCCGGAGCAGTTGGCGTTGCGCCGCGAACGCGAGGCGACGCTGTTGAGTGCGTTAAGCAAACTCAAATTACCTTTCCGCGAGGTCGTAGTTTTGCGCGACGTTGAAGGACTCAGTTATGAGGAAGTGGCGGCAGCTCTCGGCATCGGCGTCGGCACGGTTAAATCGAGATTGTCACGCGCACGCACCGAGATGCGTCGCCAGTTGGAAGGAAGTTTGTAACAGCGAATTTGCGATTTCGGATTTGGAATTCCAAATTTGTTCGGTGAATGGTTGACCCACTCCGGTTTGCTAACAGTAAACTCCGGTGCCGGTGGACGGAAAGCGACTTGGAGGCGATTTTTGCGGATCGTTTGAGCGTAATTCGTCGTTACAAGGTTTTTGAAAACGCGGCCAGCAACACCCGTTCTTTAAGAACAGTTTTGTGCGACGAAGAAGTAAAAACGATTCCGCATTCCGAATCGCCAAACCGCTTTCTTTATTGAGATAGCAAGCCGGAGTCGGTCAGCCATTCAACGATTGCCACTTGGTACACAATTGTGACGTGCGAAGAAACACAGCAAGCGCTCTCCGCCTACGTGGACGAGCATCTCGCGCCGGGCGCGCGTCTTGAATTGGATGCGCATCTCGATTTGTGCCCCGCGTGCCGCGCCGAACTTGCCGAAACGCGATTGCTGTTTCGTCGTCTCGCCGCGCTCGAACGCCCCGCCCCGCCCGTCGGTTTGTCTGGCGCTATTTCTCGCAGACTCGCTATCGAACATTCCGCACAGATCGCGCAACCGTCGCTCACATTCGGAGAGCAAATCCTTAACTGGCTACGCCCGCGTGTGATGCCCTACACTATCGGCGCTTTCGCCTCCGTCATTCTCTTCGTGCTTGTAATCGGCGCGCTCCGCTCTCAGATGGAAGCTTTGCGCGAACTCGAACGTGATGCTCTTGCTTCAAACGCGCGGTCTATTTCTACGAGCCGCGAAGATGCCCGCTTCGACGTGACGCAACCCGTTACGACCGAAGATTTCGTGGCGAGTCGCGTCGGTTTTTCTAACGAATCACCGAGCCTCGACCCGCGCGGCGCGTTGGCCGCGCTGACGTGGACTCCGTCGCAGGGCGCGGCGGGCGATGACGACATGATGGTGGTCGCAGACGTTTACGACAACGGGCACGCCTCGCTCGCCGAAGTCGTGCACGCGCCGCGCAACCCGCGCATGTTGAACGAACTCCAAGCCGCCCTGCGCCGCAATCCCGCGTTCGTTCCTGCCTCGCTCGATCACCGCCCGCAGACGATGCGCGTCGTCTTCGTGCTGCAAAAAATAGACGTGCGCGAGCGCAGCTATTAAGTTCGTCAATCCGAATTGCAAATATGGAATTATGCCGTCGCGCGCCTTACTTCACTAATTTGTCGCGTGTGGTACGGCTTGAGCAAGTCGCTTACATCCGGCTCAGAATTTTGTAACCATGCCAAACTGCTCCGGTTAAGGAAAGCATCATCACTGCCAATAAAGTAAACACAACGTAGTCCGGTTTCCATCTTTGGGCTAACACTAACATCGCAAGTGAAGAAGCTGTAATTACTGCCCCCGCGACGAGCAAATCATGCCCGGAGAGGCGATTCGCCTCATACCAAATTTTCGGGTCGGAAAGCGTCTTCCTCGTCCGAAATCCGTAGTGATGGTTTGGTGGAACCCGACCTAAGATAAGCGGAACACTCAAGCCAGCGAATAAAAGACCGACCGAAGCGAAAAGGATCGAGAACACAGTTACTTCGTTCATAATCTCACCTCCGCAAACAACAAGCATTTTATCTCAGCACTTGGTGGCGCACAACTACTGTTTATTGCAATAGTTTCTAGATCATGCGCGGTTTAGAGGTGTGTAAGCAGTTGTTATAACTGTTCTGCTAGAAGTATATAGTTTGTTCAGCTTTAACTTTCGACAGCAACATCCCTAAGATTCATGCCGCGAATCAAAGTTCTGATTGTCACTTTGTTGTATTGCTTGACCCGATTGCGCCGCGCGTGTTAGGTTTGCCGTTCGTTCAACTCATCCGTCTAGCGATACGATTTACTCGGTAAAAGCGAGGCTTAAAGTCCTTGACCACCTCTTCCCTGAAGCAGACGCCGCTTCACGCGATGCACGTCCGCATGAACGGGCGCATGATTGACTTCGGCGGCTGGGACATGCCCGTGCAGTACTCGCTCGGCACCGTCCAAGAACATCTGCGCACGCGCACGCACGCCGGACTCTTCGACGTTTCGCACATGGGCGAGATTGACGTGCGCGGCCCTCGTGCGATTCCGTTCGTCAATCGTCTTGTTTCAAATGACGCTTCAAAACTCGTTGACGGGCAAGCGCAATACTCTGCCTTGACGACGCCCGAAGGCACGGTCGTTGACGATCTGCTCGTCTAACGCTTCGCCGAAGATCACCTCTTGCTCGTCGTCAACGCTTCGACCACCGAAAAGGATTGGAATTGGATCACTTCGCACAAGGATGACGAGCAAGTTGAACTGCGCAACGTGAGCGCCGACTACTGCCAGATCGCGCTGCAAGGCCCCGACGCTTTACGAGTCTTACAAACTCTGACGGCCACGCCGCTCGACGAGATAAAGTATTACCATTTCCGCATGGGCGAAGTTGACGGGGTGCAGGCGATCATTTCGCGCACGGGTTACACGGGCGAAGATGGTTTCGAGGTTTACGCCGCGCCTGACCACGCCGAACAACTTTGGGCGCGCATTCTCGACGCCGGAAATTACGGCGCGCCCGAAGGCGTAACGCCCTGCGGCCTCGCGGCGCGCAACACGCTGCGATTAGAGGCGGCGATGGCGCTCTACGGGCATGAGATCAATGAAGAGACGACGTTGCTCGAAGCCAATCTCAGCTGGATTTGCAAATTGAACAAAGGCGATTTCACGGGGCGCGAATCTCTCGCACGGCAAAAGGAAGAAGGCGTCAAGCGAAAACTCGTCGGTTTTGAAATGACGGATCGCGGCATCGCGCGCGACGGGCAGACGGTGTTAATTAACGGCAAACAAGTCGGGCAAGTTACATCAGGCAGCCCCGCGCCATTCCTTCGCAAAAACATCGGACTTGCCTTTGTGCCCGTTGAACATGCCGAAGTTAATCGAGAGATACAGATTGACGTGCGCGGTCGCCCCGCAAACGCGCGCCTCGTTCCCGTGCCTTTTTACAAACGTG
Organism: Pyrinomonadaceae bacterium; assembly: GCA_013696465.1. Taxonomy (GTDB): domain Bacteria; phylum Acidobacteriota; class Blastocatellia; order Pyrinomonadales; family Pyrinomonadaceae; genus JACCYN01. The sequence continues at coordinate 4,578 of JACCYN010000267.1, read as the reverse complement.
ACCGCAAAGCGAACTCTTAGCAACATTTTAATAGTAACTAAGCAGTCGGCAGAGGATTAAGCGGCGAACGCGAAAGCGCATTGCTCGTAATTCTAAAGGCTCATTCACATCAAGGAGCGTCGAGAGAAGACAATGGCAAATGTCCCTGAAAAATTGCATTACAGCAAAGACCATGAGTGGGTTCGCGTCGAAGGCGAGACGGGCACAGTCGGCATCACCGACCACGCGCAGCACGCGCTCGGCGATGTCGTCTACGTCGAACTCCCCAAAGTCGGCGACAAGTTTGAGGCGCATGAGGCGTTCGGCTCGGTCGAATCCGTGAAAGCCGTTTCGGAGCTTTTCTCGCCTGTCTCCGGCGTCGTCACGGAAGTCAACGAGTCGCTGCAAGACGAACCCGAAAAAGTAAACACCGATCCTTACGGCGAGGCGTGGATGATCCGCATCCGCGTGGGGAGCGCAGGCGAAGTTGACGGGCTGCTCTCGTCGGCCGAATATGAAGATTATCTTAAAGCCGAAACGGAGTAAGGGAAGATTTGCGCTACATTCCAAATTCGCCGGACGAGCGACAAGAGATGCTCGCAAAGGTTGGACTCAACTCGATTGAAGAACTCTTTACATCCATCCCTGAAGACATACGCTTGCGCGCGCCCCTTAATGTTCCGCACGCGCTCTCGGAACTAGAAATGCTCGCCCGATTCGAGGAGATAGCCGGGCGCAACACGGCCGCGCGGCGTCCGAGTTTCTTAGGCGCAGGCGCATACGCGCACTACTCGCCGACAGTCGTCGATCACCTGATCTCACGCTCCGAATTTTTTACCGCCTACACGCCGTATCAACCCGAAATTTCTCAGGGCACGCTGCAAGCCATCTTCGAGTTTCAAACTCTGTGCTGCCAACTAACCGGCATGGAAGTCGCCAACGCTTCGATGTACGACGGCTCCACCGCCCTCGCCGAAGCCGTGATGATGTCCGAACGCATCACGCGCCGCTCGCGAGTCGTCGTGTCTCCCGCTGTTCATCCCGAATACTTAGAGGTCGTCCAAACTTACGTGCAGCATGCCGGAATCGAACTCGTTCGCGCTGAATTTAACGAAGGGACGGGACAAACCGATCTCACGGATGACGCGATCTTAAATGACGCGGCTGCGCTCGTCGTGCAATCGCCTAATTTCTTCGGCTCGATTGAAAATCTCAACCGGATGGCCGACCGCGCACACCAAGCAGGTGCGCTCTTCATTGTCTGTGTCACGGAGAGCATCTCGTTCGGGCTGCTGCGTTCGCCGGGCGCGTGCGATGCAGATATTGTCGTCGCCGAAGGCCAATCTTTCGGCGTGCCCGTCTCCTTCGGCGGCCCCTTCGTCGGACTCTTTGCGACGCGGGAAAAGTACGCGCGTCAGATGCCCGGACGCCTCGTCGGTACAGCCTTCGACAAAGAAGGGCGGCGCGGCTTCGTCCTTACGCTCGCCACCCGCGAACAGCACATCCGACGCGAGAAAGCCACATCAAACATCTGCACCAATCAGGGACTCGTCGCCCTCGCCGCCACCGTCTATCTTACGACAATGGGACGGCGCGGCATCGAAGAGGTGGCGACGCAATGCGCGCAGAAGGCGGCATACGCTGCGCGCCGTATCTCCGCGCTTGATGGCTTCTCGCTTCCCTACTCCGCGCCGCGCTTCAACGAATTCGTCGTGTGCGGCCCCCAAGCGGCAGACGGACTGCTCCGCCGCCTTGCCGAAGAACGCAACATCACCGGCGGACTCGCGCTCTCACGCTACTTCCCTGACAAGCCGAACGATTTTCTCGTTTGCTGCACGGAGATGAACACGCGCGCCGAGATTGACAATCTCGTTAACGGACTTTCATCGTTAATTTAGTTTTGAAACTTTAACGGCTTCCATCTCAAGGATAATTTTCAGATTGAGAATTTGAAATCTCAAATCTGTTATTTGCAATATGAAATCGCACACACCGAAAGCCACGCCACACGTCACGCAAAACGAAGCGTTAATCTTTGAACGCTCACATCCCGGACGCACGGGTTACAGTTTGCCGCCGCTCGACGTTGACGAAACTCCGCTCGACGAACTCGTGCCCGTCGAATTTCGCCGCGACGACGGGCTTGAAGGTTTGCCGGAAGTGAGCGAGACGGACGTGGTGCGCCACTTCACGCGCATCTCGACGTGGAATTACTCGGTTGATCTCGGCATGTATCCGCTCGGCTCGTGTACGATGAAATATAACTCGCGCCTCAACGAAAAGGTCGCGCGCATCGGCGGGTTTGCTAATCTGCATCCGCTCGCAAGCGATACGGACGCGCAAGGCGCGCTCGAACTTCTCTACGAACTGCAAGAGCACTTGGCCGAAATTACAGGCTTGCCCGGCGTGTCGCTGCAACCGGCCGCCGGAGCGCACGGCGAGATGACCGGCATCATGATCGTTCGCCACTTCCTCGACGCGCGCGACGGGCAAGCGGAAAAAGGCGCGCCCCGCCGCGACGTGATGCTCATCCCCGATTCGGCGCACGGTACGAATCCGGCGTCAGCGAATCTCTCCGGCTTCAAAGTTAAAACCGTCAAATCAACTCCCGAAGGTTTAACCGATCTTGACGTCCTCCGCGCCCTCTGCGCCGAAGGCGACATCGCCGGATTGATGCTCACCAACCCGAACACGCTCGGACTCTTCGAGCGCAACATCAAAGAGATTTGCGGCATCATCCACGACGCGGGCGGACTTGTTTACATGGACGGCGCGAACATGAACGCGCTTGTCGGCGTCGCCCGCCCCGGCGACATGGGTGTTGACGTGATTCACCTCAACCTCCACAAAACATTTTCGACTCCGCACGGCGGCGGCGGCCCCGGCAGCGGCCCCTGCTGCTGCACGAAAGAGCTTGAGCCGTTTCTGCCCACACCCAGAGTCGTAAAAAACGGTGGAGGCGAAGGCGACACTTACAAACTCGACTTCGACCGCCCGCAAACAATCGGCCGCGTGAAAGCTTTTCACGGCAACTTCGGCATGGCCGTGCGCGCCCTCTCATATATCCTGACACACGGGCGCGACGGACTACGTGAAGCTACCGAAGCGGCTGTTCTCAACGCACGCTATATCGCCGAAGGCTTGAAGGACGATTACGACAAACCTTTCGACTCTCCGCCGATGCACGAAGTCGTCTTCACCGACAAGCGACAAGCGCGCAAAGGCGTCCACACATTAGACATCGCCAAACGACTTATTGACTACGGCTTTCATCCGATGACGATCTACTTTCCGCTCATCGTGGGGGGCGCGATGTTGATCGAGCCGACGGAATCAGTCGGGCGCGCCGAGATCGATCAATTCATCTATGCGATGAAACAGATCGCCCGCGAAGCACAAGAAGATTCTGATTACGTTTTGAACGCCCCGCACACAACACGCATCGGCCGCCTCGACGAAGCGGCTGCCGCCCGCAAGCCCGTGCTTCGTTGGAAGCCGCAAGAGCAAGCCTCAGCAGCTTAAAGAGTCGGGTGACGCTTTAATCAATACGAAACGCGCCGCGAATTTAGCATTAAACTCGTGGCGCGTTTTCTGTTCAATCATCAGTTCGGCAAACTTCAGGTCGCATCCAACGGACTCAACACGCCGCGCCCGCCGCGATTCAAAACGTGCGTATAGAGCATCGTTGTGGAAACGTCTTTGTGTCCAAGCAATTCTTGGATCGTCCGCAAATCATAATTTGCTTCCAGCAAATGCGTCGCAAACGAATGCCTTAGCGTGTGGCAACTCGCGTTTTTCGTTAACCCGGAAACCTTCACTGCCCGCTTCACAGGTTGCTGCAAACCGTCTTCCGATGCGTGATGCCGTCTGACAATTCCCGTTCGCGGGTCAACCGAGATTTTGCGTGCTTGAAAAACATATTGCCACGCCCACTCGCGCGCGGCGTTCGGATATTTTCTGTCAAGCGCGTAGGGCAGATAAACCGCGCCGTGTCCTTGCCGCAAATCTTGTTCGTGCTGCAACTTGACTTAAGTTAGATGATGCTGCAAATCTTCTATGATTGAAGCGGGCAACAGCGTGCGCCTATCTTTCTCGCCTTTGCCATCGCGGACAGTGATTTGACAAAGTTCAAAATCAACGTCTTTAATACGCAATCGCGCGCACTCCATCAAACGTAATCCCGCACCGTCAAAGATGCCATCAAAAGATGCGTCCCGCTTAACTGCGCCAACACCCGTGAGACTTCATCGCGCGACAACACGACGGGAAGGCGGTGGGGTCGCTTCGCCCGTTCCACACCGTCAATCAACGGCAAAGAGATTTTCAACACATCACGATAAAGAAACAGCAAAGCGTTCAGCGCGACATTTTGCGTCGAAGCCGCAACATTGCCTTCAACCGCCAGAAAAGCGAGAAACTGACGTATCTCATCTACGCCCATTTCGCGCGGATGACGTTTGTGATGAAACAGAATAAAGCGGCGAATGAAATTGGTGTAAGCCTGCTCGGTGCGAATGCTATAGTGTCGCAACCGAATAACAGAGCGAACTTCGTCAAGCAGCTTTGGCGACGACGGCACGGCAGAACGGGGCGGTGACT
>JACCYN010000255.1 GCA_013696465.1 Pyrinomonadaceae bacterium | reverse complement strand
CGGTAAAACGAACGTCTCCGAGATGGCGTTAACTTATGAATCGGACAATCTTGTTTTCGGTCGGACAAATAATCCGCACGATCTCTCACGCACGCCGGGCGGATCAAGCGGCGGCGAAGCGGCGGCCATCAGCGCCTGTCTGTCACCGTTCGGGTTGGGCAGCGACCTCGCCGGATCGATCCGCATCCCGGCGCACTTCTGCGGCATCACGGGACTCAAACCGACCGCCGGGTTGATACCCGTTGACGGGCATTTTCCCGCGTGCGAAGGAGCTTTCGAATTAGGCGCGTGCGTGGGGCCGATGGCGCGGCGCGTGAGCGATCTCGAATTGATGTTCGACGCGCTCAGCACGGCGGACAAGGAAGACGAAGATGTTCTTCGTTTCTGGGAAGTTGACGGGCTGAGAACAGATTGGCGCTCGCTCAAAAATGTGCGCGTCGCGTGGTATACGGACGACGGGGTTGCGCCCGTCACGGAAGAAACGCGGCGCGCGGTCGAGTCGGCGGCGCGCGCGCTCGCCGCAGCCGGGTGCGTGGCGGTTGATGAGCGCCCGCCGGGTGTCGAGCAAGGCTTTGCGTTGTGGCTGAAGTTGTTTCAAGGGACGACGGCGGATTACGTGCGAGGAGTTTACCGCGGCCGTGAAGCGGAAGCTGGCGCGGCGGCGCGCGCCCTAATCGGGTCGAACGCCGAATTCCGTGAGAGCGATTACTACGCGGCGGTGAATGAGCGTAATAATTTGTTGTCCGCCTTGGTCGGATGGATGCGAACGACTCCGCTCGTCGTCGCGCCCGTGGGGAGCGTCGCAGCTTTCGAGCACGGGACGCGCAAAGTTTTCGTTGATAACGGAAACAAACGGAACTCGCCGGGCGGAGAAGCGGTAAACATCTTTCGCGCGTTCAGCCCTTCGCAGGCGTTTAACGTCTTCGGCCTGCCGGTGATCGTCGTGCCCGTCCTGCGCGACCGGAGCGGGTTGCCTGTCGGCGTGCAGATCGTCGGGCGTCCTTACGACGAAAAATTGTTGTTCCGGGCGGCGCGCGTCGTCGAAGAAGCGTTTGGCGGTTGGCAACCGCTGCCCGCTTTCGCTCTTTCATTAAACGGGGACGATGAGCTATAGTTTAGATTACTTTTCAGGCGGGCGAACGCGACTGACGGAGGTTGGGAGTTATGACATTGCTGGTCATCGGCTTTATGCTTTTCTTGGCGCTCGCGGTTTTGATCGTCGCCTCTAAAACGATCAAGATCGTGCCGCAATCAACCGTGATGTTGATCGAACGCTTGGGGCGCTTCGACCGCATCGCCGCGAGCGGCTTAAATATGCTGTGGCCTTTCTTCGATAAGCCACGCGCCGTATTTTGGACGAACACGCGCCCCAATTTAACTTCGATTGATCTGCGCGAAAACTTCATTGACCTGCCGCCGCAACCCGTCATCACGCGCGACAACGTGACGATCCTCGTTGATTCGGTTGTCTATTGGCAGATCACCGAACCGGTCAAAGCCGTCTATGAGATCAACGACCTCGTCGGCGGCATCGTGCAGTTGACGATCACGGGGATGCGCAGCGTGATGGGCGAGATGGATTTGGATCACACGCTTTCGTCGCGCGATCAGATCAATTCAAAGCTGCGCATCATCCTCGACGAAGCGACCGACAAGTGGGGCGTTAAGGTCACGCGCGTTGACGTGAAGAACATCAACCCGCCGGAAGACGTGCGCCTGACGATGGAGAAGCAGATGACGGCCGAGCGCAACCGCCGCGCGCTCGTCCTTCAAGCCGAAGGCGACAAGCAAGCGGCGATTACGCGCGCCGAGGGCGAGAAGCAGGCGGCCGTGACGCGCGCCGAGGGCGAAAAGACTTCCGCGATCCTGCAAGCCGAAGGCGCGGCGCAGGCGCGCCTCCAAGCCGCTGCGGCCGAATCGGAAGCCATCACCCGCATCACACAGGCGATGCCCCAGAGCGCCGACCCGTCGCAGTATCTGCTGACAACGCGCTACATCGACAGCCTCAAAGAAATGACGCGTACCAACAACTCGAAAGTTATTTTCATGCCCATCGAGACGTCGAGCATGTTGTCGAGCGTCGGCGCGATCAAAGAGATGATCAGCGAAACGGGCGAACGCCGCAACGCGCAGGATGACGGAAGACAGACGCCCCCGCCGCCGCGCCCCCGTCAACTGCCGACGTGAATTTAGGACACGAAGAAAACAGAAGATAAAATGAAAGGCGACAATGTTTTGAATCATTGCCGCCTTTCATCTTTCGCAAATTGTTTATTGTCTCGCCCGCCGCGCTTTCGGCCGCTCCGCTCAAACTGCTTCCAACTTAAATCGTTCGAGCACGCTGTAGCGCGAACCCTTCGCGCCCAACTCGCTTTGCATCAACACGAAATTATTTACCGTGAAAGGTGCATTCGCAAATTCCGCTTCGGCGTGCGCGCTCGCTAACCGTTTAGCATCGGAAGGAGAAGCGCGCTGCAAACGCGCAAGGGTAAGATGCGGATGAAAGCGTCGTTCGTCGGGCGCGAAGCTTTCGTTTGTTAATTCGCCTTCAAGCCTTCGTTGCAACCGCGCCAGCCTGCCGCTCGCGTCTTCAATTCCAAGCCACAGCACGCGTGCCGCCCCGCGCGGCGGAAACGCTCCCGCTCCCAAAACGCTCAACTCAAACGGCGCAAACTCTCCCGCGACATGGCGCGCAGCAGAAGCGAGATTCTCAATACGTGCGGCCTGAGTTTCGCCCAGAAACTTCAAAGTGACGTGCAACTTCTCCACGCGCTCCCAGCGCGCGCCGCGACCTGATTCGTCTTCTTGGAGACGTGCGATGTGCTCCGCGACATGCCCGCGCACATCTGGAGGCAGTTCGACTGCGAAGAATAGGCGCAAATTATAGTGACCTTCGTGGCTTTGTCATGCTTATAGAATAATTGCTGGCTTCTAACCATGCGCCGAGCCTTAATTTTATCTTATTTCGCTTTACACTATGTTTAGTCCTTATTTTGAGGACGCAACAAACACCACCGATTCCCTCGCTACGCTCCGCACAACCACGTCGGTGAAGGGAAACGGGCGCGGCGTTGTGTTGCGCCAATCGTCAAGTTGATCTTTCCAGTGTGCGCTTGCCGGATCGCCGGATTGTCCGAGCGGGATGCCTTGCTGCGTTCTGTCCCAGTCGCTCGTGTCGGCGATGAGGCGCATCGAGACGCTTGCGCCGACGTTGACAGTTCCGGCCGAGCCGTTAGTGAAGCGCGGGAGCGGGGCGATCACGAATGGTGAACCGATGAGCGGGACGGAGGCGAGCGGATGTTGGAAGCGAATTTGCCCGGTGCGCCCCCATGTCCAGAGCGTTTCGTCCGCGCCGAGTTGCTTGGTGAGATTTTCGCGCGCGTCTTTGTAAGATTGAAGCAGCAATGCCTCATAAGAATCATATTCTTTCGGCAGCCACTCGCGCGGGCGCGTTTGGACGACGGAATCAACGAACGTGCTGACGGCGGAGATCGTCAACTGCCGGGCGCGCTCTTCGCCGACCGCGCTGGCAAGTATGCGACGACGAAACGCCGCGCGCATCTCGACGGCGATGGGCAACACGCGCGAGTCGGCGTTTGAGATGCCGTCCCAGTTATCAAAAGTAACGAGTAGGTTTTTCCACTGGGGTGAAGTTGAGGCGAGCGGGCGGGCGATCTTCGTGACTTCGCGGGCGAAGATCACGTCAGGCGTCGAGTAGGTGTCGGCTTGGATGCGGCGGAAGTCGTCAACGGTGAGTCGCTCTTTCGCCCTGAGCAGATCGTTGATGCGGCGGGCGCGGTAGGGCGCAGCCCAGATGTGCGTCAGGTGATATGGGTAATCTTGGCCGATGATGCGGTTGTTCGCGGTGACGATGATGCCGGACGCCGGATCATAAACGTGCGGGAGTTTGTCGAACGGAATGTAGCTCGTCCATTCGCCCGCGTCCGTTCCGCCGTCGTAAGGTAGCGAGCCGTCGCCCGTTTTCCTTATTGGAATACGACCCGCGCCGTAGTAACCGATGTGACCGTCAACGTCGGCGTAGATGAAATTCTGCGTCGGGCCTGTGAAGGGGCGCAGGGCGTTTTGAAAATCGTTCCAGCTTCGCGCGCGGTTAATCGCGTAGAAGGCTTCGAGTTCGACTGACTGCGGATCGAGCGCCGTCCAGCGCAGAGCGTAACGCGCGCCATCACTTTCAAAGATGATGGGGCCGTTGCGCGTCACGGTTACTTCAAAGGGAACGATCTCGGTTGAAGCGTCGGCGAATCCTTTGCGGACTTTGATTTCTTCGCGGCGCACTTCCGCCTCGCGCAGTCCCGCAGGAGTCATGTAACGGCGCGGATTCTCCTTGTCGAATTTTTCAAGGTAAACGTCTTGCACGTCGGGGCCGAGATTTGTTGCGCCCCACGCGATGCGGTCGTTGTGTCCGAGAATGATGCCGGGCGCGCCGGGAACCGTAACGCCCGCAACGCGCAAATTGGGCGCGGCGAGATGCGTCATGTACCAGAGCGACGGGACGGAGATTTGCAAATGCGGATCGTTGGCGAGCAAAGGTTTTCCCGATGCGGTGCGGCGACCAGCGACGACCCAGTTGTTGCTTGCGGCCAGCTCTTCCGCGTAGAGTCCGACTCCTTCGAGCGTGCGCCGCGCGGTTTCGGCGTGGAGAGAAAGAGCGTGAAGCAAGTCGGCGCGGGACTGTTCGCTCCTGTGAAATTGATTGAAAGAAGTTGCGCGTCTTCGTTGCGTTTTACCGGGATCGCTTCCGACAACGATCACATCGAGCGGCGAAGTCTGAGGAACAATCTGGTCGAGTCGTTCTTTGGGAACGTCGGCGAAGGCGGCGCGGGCGATGTCAACGTCCCACGTCGTTGAAAGCGATTCGGCGAGCAGCTTGCCGATGACGATTGAATCCGACGGCTGCCAAGCGCGCGGTCGATAACCGAGCAGGCGAAACTCCAACGGCAAATTCTTTTCATCACGTGATTCAAGGAACGCATTAACGCCTCGCGCGTAAGCTTCAAGCGAGAGGCGCACGGGCTGAGGCGTGCGCGCGAGCATCGCTTCCGCAACTCCGGCGAAGTTGTAAATGCGATGTCGTTTGTCTCCTTCGAGCGCGGCGCGCCCGAAAATCTCCGCGAGTTCGCCGCGCGCCGTGCGGCGCAGTAAATCCATCTGCCACAAACGATCTTGCGCCGTCGCGTAGCCTTGCGCGAAATAGAGATCGTTTTCGTTCGCGGCTTCGATGTAAGGAATACCGCGTTCGTCGCGCCGGACGGTGACGGGGGCGCGAAGTCCGGCGAGACGAATCGTTGTGGAATTTACTTGCGCCGTTGTTTGCCCCTGCGCCGCGAGGCGAAAGGACGATTGCGGTAAGAGCAATAAAATGAGAAGCGAAAGAATGAGAATTAACGTCGTGCGTTTGATCATTAATGGGTCGAACCTTTCTGTGCGATTTGAAAACGAATACGTTCGCGCGTTTACGTGCTCTTCCGACTTCCGCGCCGCTAGACTTGCGGATCAAGGACGAGCAGGCGTGGTTCGGTCATCTCTTCCATCGCGTAACGCACGCCTTCGCGCCCCGCGCCTGAAAGTTTGACGCCGCCGTAAGGCATGTTGTCAGTGCGGAAGAACGGCGCATCGTTGATGATCACGCCGCCGAATTCGAGTTGCCGATGCGCTGCAAACGCGCGGCTTAAATCATTAGTGAACACACCGGCTTGCAGACCGTAGCGCGTGTTGTTGGCTTCCGTAATCGCATCGGCGAAGTCAGAGAACTTTTGGATCGTGGCGACGGGCGCAAAGACTTCTTCCGTCAACACGCGCAGTTCGCTGTGAACGTCGGTTAAGAGCGTCGGTTTGAGCAACGCCCCTCGGCGCTCGCCGCCGCATAGCACGCGCGCTCCGGCTTCGACGGCCTGCTCGATCCAACTCTCAACTCTCTGCGCCGCCGCTTCGTCAATCATGTTTGATAATTCCGAATTCTCGTCGAGCGGATCGCCCGCGCGCATCCCGCGCGCCCGTTCGACGAGGTGCGATGTGAAATCGTCGGCAATTGATTCGTGCAGGATGATGCGTTGCGCGGAAATGCAGGTTTGCCCCGCGTAAGCGAACGCAGCGAGAGCCGTGCGTTCGACGGCGTGCGGGACGTTCGCCGTTTCGTCAACAATGACGGGCGCGTTGCCGCCGAGTTCGAGCGTGACAGATTTGCGCGCCGCCCGCTCGCGCAGACGCCAGCCGACTTCCGCGCTTCCCGTGAATGAGATCATTCCGATGCGCTCATCCGTGAGAAAAAGATTGATGTCGTTGATCTCGACGGGCACGATCTGTAGCGCGCCCGTCGGCAATCCCGATTCGAGGAAAACTTCGCCGAGCAAAAGGGAACTGAGCGGCGTGCGCGGGCTGGGTTTAATGATGATCGCGTTGCCGGAGGCGAGCGCGGGCGCGACTTTGTGTGCGACGAGGTTAAGAGGGAAATTAAACGGCGTGATGCCGAAGATGATGCCGCGCGGGATGCGTTCGGTGAAGCTGACACGCCCCGCGCCGCTCGCCTGCCCGTCAATCGCAATCAACTCGCCCGTGAAGCGGCGGGCTTCTTCGGCGGCGAAGGTAAACGTCATCACGGCGCGGTCAACTTCGCCGCGCGCCTGCGCGATGGGCTTTCCTGCTTCAACGGCAATCGTACGCGCAAATTCTTCGCGCCTCTCTCCGATCAATCCCGCGATCTTGTGCAGAGCTTCGGCGCGTGTGTATCGCGGAGTGTCGCGCATCTCGTCAGCCGCACGACCTGCGGCGGCAATCGCATCTTCCGCGTCGTCGCCCGTCGGAGTTGAAACGCGCGCGATAATCTCGCCTGTCCACGAATGGAGCACCTCAAAGAAACAGTCACGCGCGCCGGACGTGCGCCACTCCCCTCCGATCAGAAAAGGTTTGATTTCCATAGATCGTTTCAACTCGAAGCGTTCAAGAAATTGCAATGTTAACACGGGCGAGAGGGAAGAAAATTGTTTCGTCATCGAAATTCATCCGACACGGTTGACGCTTCCGTAGTCAAGCCGTTACAATCCGCCCGACCGTTCGCTTCATACGTCTGAACATTTCGACAATGATTTCATAAAGTTATTGCGCATGATTCCGCTTTCTTCAAAATTGATCGTTCGTACTTTGGCGACGTTGCTTTCGCTTTTCGTCCTCATCGTTTCCGACCTCCGCGCGCAACAGCGTCCGCTGCTCACCGAAGACGTTGACATTATTCCGACGGGCACGCTCCGCGTCGAAGCGGGAATTGATTTCGTGCAGGACATCAAGTTTCCGCTCTCCGGTTTGCGCGGCGATCTGACGAGAGTCGGCGTCGTCAGCCTCAACATCGGACTCGCGCCGAACGTCGAAGTGCAAATTGACGGTGTGGCGCAGAATTTCCTGAGCATCAATTCCCAAACCCTCCCGTCGCCCATCAATCTCGATCTCGCACCCGGCGCTTTGTCCACAAACGACACTGGAGACTTTACGCTTTCGACGAAGATCAAGATCAGAAACGAAACACGGCGCAGCCCCAGCCTCGGCTTCCGCTTCGGCGTGCAACTACCGAATTCAAACGAAACGCGCGGCCTCGGCACCAACTCGACGAACGCTTACGGCACGATTCTCGTCGGTAAGAAATTCGGGCGCGACAATCGCCTCAATATGTTCGGCAATATCGGCATCGCCATCCTCAACGCGCCGACCGAACAGTTCACCCAAAACGATGTGTTGCTCTACGGCATCGCGGGACTCTACCGCTTCAACCGCTCGATCAACATCGCGGGCGAAATCAACGGGCGCGCCAACACGCGACGCGGGCGCGCGCCGCTCGGAACCGAATCACAATCCGAAGCTCGCCTCGGCCTGCAAATCAAAACATCAGGTTTGCGCTTCGACTTTGCGGGGATCGCCGGACTCACCGAATTCAGCCCGCGCACCGGACTCACCTTCGGCGTCACTTACGACACGCCGAGCGTCTTCACACCTGCTAAATAATTACAACACGCATTGCAGATGAGTTTGATGTTCAAAACTCGTTTTGGACTTGAAGCGCCGATCTGTGTTTAACTTCTGAAAGTTATGTTTGATTGGTTGCGCACGACGGCCCTCTGGCTGCAAGAGTTTATTGTCGGTGTTCCCATCTACGTCGCTGCGCCCGCGATGGTTTTGATCGGCGCGCTCGATTCTTCCTTGCTCTCGCTCCCGGAAATCAACGATTACCTCGTCGTGATGCGCTGCTACAGCGACCCTCCGGCAGCTTTTTATTTTCCGTTGTTTGCTGCCTTGGGTTCGGTGCTCGGCAGCCTTCTGCTCTACGAGATCATGCGACGCGGTGGGCAAGCCGTCTTGCGCCGGAAATTTAAGCGCGAACACATTGTGCGGGTGGAAAACGCCTACAAGCGTTTCGGAATTTTGACGCTGGCCATCCCCGCAGTGCTGCCGCCGCCGATGCCGTTTAAGATTTTCGTCGCCACGGCGGGCGCGCTCGAATATCCGCGCTGGCGATTCGCAATCACGATTATGATCGCGCGCAGCGTACGCTACTACGTCGAAGGAATTCTCGCCGTCTATTATGGACGGCAGGTGCTGGAATTCATCCATGAGTACGGTTTGAAGTTGCTCGCCGTCGTCGTCATCTCATGTTTCACGGGGGTCGTCGTGTATCTCGCCTCGAAGCGACTCCGGCAGCGTCGCAATCTTTTGCGAGAAAGAAAGCAGACGCCCGCCGCGCAAAATAACAACGCGGAGATCGTGCGTGACGCGCCCGTTCCGCCTTCGACGAGTGTGCGTTAGATTCTCGCCATCTCGCGTTTGAAAATTGCGCCCGTGCCGGATGAATTTCGCAAGGATTAAGGACTCGTCTAATTTTTGAAGTGGCTCGGTAACATCGCAGACGCGGCGGGACGCAAAGTCTCAAGGCTGGAGTACATCACCTCTTACCTTGTCGCTTATGGCCCCGCCGGGATGTTTGCGCTCGCGTTTCTCGATTCGGCTTTTGTTCCCTTGCCGGGCGCGAACGACGCAGTGATGATTCTGCTGACGATGGAGCGTCCCGGTTGGATGCTTTTCTATGCAACCGCCGCGACGCTCGGCTCGACCCTCGGCTGCCTCACGCTTTATTTTGTTTCGCGCCGACTCGGACACGCCGCACTTAAGCGATTCGCTTCCGAAAAACAGGCGCGCGTGCGAGTTGCGCTCGAACGCTACGACGCGCTCTCCGTGCTCGTCGCATCACTTTTGCCGCCGCCGTTTCCCTTCAAGCTGTTCGTCGTGGTGGCGGGCGTTCTCCGCTTCAACGTCTTACGATTCACCTTAGCGATCCTCGCCGGACGCTTCTTTCGTTTCCTGCTCGTCGGTTTCCTAACCTTGCGCTACGGCGAACAAGCTTTGCAGATTCTGAAGCGTTATGCCCCCGCCATCGGCATCGGTCTCGCCGTTCTCATCGTCAGTATTTTCATCGGGCGAAGTATATTTCAGAAAAAGCGAAAAGCAGTTGAAGCGGTCAGCGAATAAGAACATTCAAGGCGGAGGCGTGTAAGCTTCTTTAGAAACGACGTGCTTCGGCTAACGTGCGCACATTTTTGGTGTGGAGAAGATCGAGCAGACGAATAAAGACTTCAGCGGTGGCGCGTGAATCGCCCGCAGCGCGATGGCGATTGTAGATCGGAACATCGAAGTGTGCGGCGACCGTGTGAAGACGATAGTTCTGGAGTCCGGGCACGACGCGGCGCGAGAGTCTGACGGTGCAGAGATGCGCGTTTCCCATCCGACGTTCCTTAAACACACGCGCGATCTCGTGATTCAAGAAACGCACGTCGAACGAAGCGTTGTGCGCGACGAGCACGCTGTTGCCCGCGAAGCGCAGCCAATCGTCAACCACTTCATCGAAGCGTGGGGCATGGCGCACCATCCCGTCGGTGATGCCGGTGAGCGCGGAGATAAACGGTGGGATCGGGGTTTCGGGATTCACGAGCGTTTCAAATTCGTCAATGATCCCACCCTCGCGCACGCGGAAAGCGCCGATCTCGGTGATGCGGCACGGCGGCGTACTCGCTCCCGTTGTTTCAACGTCAACGATCACAAAATCGGTTTTATTCAGCGGGCAGGTTTCAACATCAGCGCAAGTGAGTTCGAGCACGCCGTCATCACTTAAGCAAAGCCGTGCGTCGTCTCTGATCATTTCGGAGACGACGAGGGCGGCGATGGCGTCGTCGAGATCGGGTATTTGCAGAATGCGGTCGGCGACGACGGTCGCAGGTAGATAACAAGCCTTCCCGTTTCCATTGCCGCATTCGCGCAGCATCCTGATCGTTTCTTCGACAAACTCCGAATCGGAGACGAGATTATGGTGAGTCGGCATCGAAGTTCATTGTATCATGCGCGTTTCGGGAAGGAGTAAACGGTATGCGAGCGGAAGAAATTCTCGAAAGCTTCAGGCGGACGGGCGCGTTGCTCGAAGGACATTTCGTATTGACGAGCAATTTGCACAGTGCAATTTATTTGCAATGCGCGCTTGTTTTGCAACACCCGACGGAGGCGGAGAAACTCGGACGACTAATCGGAAATGAATTTCGAGCGCAAAACGTCGAGACCGTAGTTGCGCCCGCCATCGGCGGACTTATCATCGGCTACGAGGTGGCACGCGCGCTTGGCGCGAGATTCATCTGGACGGAGCGCGAATCGGGAGAGATGACTCTGCGGCGCGGCTTCTCGGTGCGCGCGGGCGAGACGGTGCTCGTCGTCGAAGACGTGGTGACGACGGGCGGTTCAACGCGCGAAACAATCGGCGTGTTGCGGGGCGCCGGGGCGCGAGTAGTAGGTGCAGCGTCAATCATTGATCGTTCGGGGAAACGGGCGGATGTCGGCGCGCCCCGAATCGCGCTCGCCACTTTAGACGTGCCCGCCGTCGCGCCCGCAAATTGCGAATTGTGCGCGCAAGGAACTCCTGCGGTGAAGCCGGGAAGCAGGAAAACAGAAGGATGAACGATGAACGCAAAACGATGAATAGAAAACAGTTGTCTTTATTTCATCGTTCCGCGTTCATCGCTCCGCGTTCTTATGAACTTCCGTTTCACGATTCAATACGACGGCACAGACTTTCACGGCTGGCAAGCGCAGGGAGCGAACGTGCGGCAGCGCACGGTGCAGGGCGAGTTAGAGCGTGCGCTGTCGGTTATCGAGGGGCGGAGAGTGATTGTGTATGGCGCGGGACGCACGGACGCAGGCGTTCATGCCGAGGCGCAAGTGGCCAACGCGCATCTGGCAAAAGAGTGGAGCGGGGAGAAATTGCGCGGGGCGATGAACGGAAATCTGCCGCGAGATGTGCGCATCACAGAAGCGCAGGCGGTGGCTGACGGTTTTCACGCGCGTTTTTCAGCCGAAGGTAAAACTTATTGTTACCGCATTTTCAATGCCTCTTACACATCGCCCTTCTGGTTGCGCTTCGCGCACGGCGAACATCGCACGCTCAATTTAGAGAGGATGCAGCGAGCATCTCAATTGTTCGTCGGCGAACATGATTGGACGGCGTTTTCTTCCGCGCAGACGGACGTGCTGACGCGCGTGCGGAGCGTAACAAAGCTTGAAGTAACAGAGCGCTTTGACGCGCGCGGGCGCGGGCGGCTCGTCGAGATCACGGTGAGCGCCGACGGTTTCTTGCGCTACATGGCGCGCTCAATCGCGGGCACGCTGCTCGGAGTCGGGCGCGGCGAGATGGATGATGTGCAGATCGCGCGCGCTCTCGCAAGCGGCGACCGCAAGGCGGCAGGCGCGACCGCCCCGGCGTGCGGACTCGCGCTCGTCACAGTGCATTACGGGAAATGAAAATCCGCGCTCAAGGGTTGACAGGCGCCTTTGTAACGTTTATAAATTACTTTGTGCCGCAAAGCACATTTGATGTTACGTTGGAAGATCAGTCAGCCTCGAAAGGAGAGCGAAGAAGATGGAAGGTTTCTCAAAGAAAAGTGATACGGCAGCGTTCATCGGCAGTTTCCTCGTCATTCCGGCGTTGCTCGTTCCGCTCGCGGGAGTTCTTAATCTCGGCGCGAGTAACCCGTTGATTCATCCGGTGCTTGTAATGGGCGGGCTGTTCGTCGCGTTCACTTTGAACTCGGCGGCCGTGTTGCGCGTGAGGGTTAAGCCGGTTGAAGGAGTGTCGGTGGGGTTCACGATGCTAGACGGCAGGAAGCTGAATGTGCTCTTACTGTCCGTCAGTCTTCTCATGGCGTCGGTGTTGACGGTCTATGTTTTTACCGAGAATTTTCGTATCGTCGTAAGGTGAAAAAGATGGCGTCGGCATTTGCGTCTTTGCGGGCGCGACGTTTAAGATGCCGCGTTTTCCGTTCGCTTCGAGTTGTCAGAGAGATGTAGCCTTGCTTGCTAATTTTGGCCCAGTCGTAGAAAAGGGATCGCGTGATGAGGCGCTGCTGGCGCGCGTCTGTTGGGATAAGTTGCCGCGCCACATTGCGATCATTATGGACGGCAACGGTCGTTGGGCTGGGGCGCGCGGGCGGCCGCGCGTCGCGGGGCATCGTGCCGGAGTGGAAGCCGTGCGCGCGGCCGTTGATACGGGAGCACGATTGGGGCTGGGGGCGCTCACGCTTTACGCCTTCTCAACTGAAAATTGGAAACGCCCGCGCATGGAAGTTGACGCGCTGATGCGGATGCTGAAGCGTTACCTGCGTTCGGAGTTGGATGAGATCAAAGCGCAGAATATTCGCTTTCAAACAATCGGGCGCACGGAAGTTTTGCCGGAGAGCGTGCGCCGCGAAATCGAACGCGCCGCCACGACGACTGCTGAAAACAGGGGCATGGTCTTGAGCGTCGCGCTTAACTACGGCGGGCGGGCGGAGATCGCCCATGCTTGCCGCGCGGCCGTGCGGCGATTGCAGAAAGAAGGGTTAGCGCCCGACGGAATCACGGAAGAAAACATTGAGCAGGAGCTTTATACAACCGGCTTGCCAGAACTTGATCTGCTCGTGCGCACAAGCGGCGAGATGCGCATCTCGAATTTTCTGCTCTGGCAAGCCGCTTATAGCGAGATTTACGTCACCGAAACTTTATGGCCGGATTTTCGTCGCACGCAGATGCTCGAAGCTGTAATTGAATTTCAACGCCGCGACCGTCGCTTCGGCGGATTAAAGCTCGTCGCCAACGCGCAGTGAGTTTTTCGACTGTGGTTTGGAATCTCAATTTTTAGGAATACAAATCCAAGACTGACAACTTCAGCGGACGCAAGACGGCTTCGAGTTTAACCCAATCAAGAATCGCAAATCTAAAATCATTCATGTCTCGCGTCATCACCGCCCTCATCTTCCTGCCCGTGCTTATCGCCTCGATCCGATTCAAAGAACTTGAATTAATCTTCGCGTTGCTGGCGGCGGCGGCGATAGTGCTCGGCGTGTATGAATTTTATCAGCTCGCGCGGCGGCGTGAGATGCAGCCGGATACAGTCGTCGGGATGACGTTTGCGGTCGGCGTGATTGCGGTGTTCTATTTGGTGGAACTCGACCTTCTGCTCGCCGTTTTGCCCGCGTTCGTCATCACTACTTTAATCGTAGCGGCTTTGCGCGGCGCGCCGTTTGACAAAATGCTTTCATCGGCGGGCGCAACGATTCTCGGCGTGCTTTACGTGGCGCTGCTCGGCGGATTTCTGATCAGCGTGCGCACGGGATTTGCGCAGCCGCGCGCGGCGCAACTGTTGTTTTTCTTCTTTTTTGTGCTGATGGGATCGGACATCGCGGCATACTACATGGGGCGAACCTTGGGCAAACACAAACTCGCGCCCGCGATCTCGCCGGGCAAAACTTGGGAAGGCGCGGTGGGCGGGATGATCGCAAGTTTGCTCGCGGCGGCGATTGCGCATTTCTGGTTTTTCCCGGAACTAAAGCTCGCGGCCGCGCTTCCGCTTGCGGCCGCCATGAACGTGCGCGGCGTCGGCGGAGATTTAACAGAGAGCGCCTTGAAGCGCGGCGCGGGGGCGAAAGACGCCGCTAACATTTTGCCGGGACACGGCGGACTCCTCGACCGTCTTGACAGCTTGCTCTTCAACGCGCCCGTCATCTACTATTTTGGGAATCTGTATTTTAAGTGAATAGTGCATAGTGAAAAGTGACGAGAGGATTTCGTCTGTTCACGATTTACGATTCACTTTTTCCTTATGGCTTCTAAAGGCATCGCAATTCTCGGCTCGACCGGATCAATCGGCTGCAACACGTTGCGCGTCGTTGAGTCTCTCGGTGAGCAATTCCGCGTCGTCGCGCTCGGCGCGGGATGCAACGTCGAAAAACTTGCCGAACAGATCAGGCGGCACGAACCGCACGTCGTTTCGGTTGAAACCGAACATTATGCGCGGGAGCTGGCGGAATTGCTGCGCGCGCAGGAAACGAAAGCGCCTGCGATTCGAGTTGGCGAGGCGGGGCTGATTGAAGTTGCGACTTCGGCGGGAGTTGAGATCGTGGTCTCCGCGATTGTCGGCGCAATCGGATTGGTGCCGACGCTCGCCGCATTGAAAAAAGGAAAGCGCGTTGCGCTCGCCAACAAAGAGACGCTCGTGATGGCGGGCGAACTCGTGACGCGCGTTGCGCGCGAAAACGGGGCGGAGTTGCTCCCCGTTGACTCCGAGCACAACGCAATTCATCAATGCTTGCGCGGCGAAAAACGGGAGGAGGTGCGCCGCCTTGTGCTGACGGCTTCCGGTGGCCCGTTTCGCTCAAAAACACCGCGCGAGATGGAAGAAGCGACCGTCGAGGATGCGATGCGGCATCCGACGTGGACGATGGGCGCAAAGATCACAATTGATTCGGCGACCTTGATGAACAAAGGTCTTGAGGTGATCGAGGCTCACTGGCTGTTCGGGTTCGAGGGTGAAGAGATTGATGTCTTAGTGCATCCTGAATCCGTCGTGCATTCGATGATCGAACTTGTTGACGGATCGATCATCGCGCAGATGGGCGTTACGGATATGCGCCATGCGATTCAGTATGCTTTGACTTACCCGGAGCGTCAGCCCTCTACGATTCCGCCGCTCGATCTCGCGCGCCTCTCCGTCCTTAACTTTGAAGCTCCCGACCGCAAGCGCTTTCCCTGTCTTGACCTTGCTTACCGTGCGCTCCGCGCGGGCGGCACGCTGCCCGCCTGTCTTAACGCCGCCAATGAGGTGGCGGTCGAAGCGTTCCTCGAAAACCGCATTTGTCTGACAGACATTCCGCGCATCGTTGATCGCGTGATGCGCACACACGAAACGCGATCTGCGATCTGCGATCTCGGCGTGATCTTGGAAGCAGACAGAGAAGCGCGCGCCACCGCCCGAAGTGAAATCGAGCGTTTAGAGGTTGGCGAGCCTGCCCGCGTTTGAAAAGCTTGTTTGACGATCATGCTTGCGCCGCGTAAACTTTCACCTTGCGGCAACGTCCGCCGCCAATCGAAGCATCCTTAATTACCTAAGAGCAGAGTCGGTTACGAGACGAGCGAAATTTTTATGGAAACTTTAATTAAAGGCATCCCCGCCTTCATCTTCATTCTCGGCGCGGCCGTTGTGCTGCATGAATTCGGGCATTTCATCGTCGCCAAGCTTTTGGGGATTCGCGTCGAGACGTTTTCGGTCGGCTTCGGCCCGCGCATATTCGGGCGGCGTTACGGCACAACCGATTATCGCCTTTCGCTTGTTCCCCTTGGCGGCTACGTCAAACTCGGCGGCGATGAATCGAACGCGGCCGTTGAGGGCGAAAGCTCATCGGACATTCCTGAGCGCGAACGCTTCGACTTGCGCCCGCGCTGGCACAAGTTTCTCGTGATCATCGCCGGGCCGGTGATGAATATTTTAACGGCGCTCGCCGTCGTGTTTGCGGGCGCGCTCATCTCCGGCGTTCCCGCGCACCTCTCTTCGCTCGTCGTGGGTCGCATCAGGGATGGCGGAGCGGCCGAGCGCGCGGGCTTGCGAGTCGGAGATCGCATCGTCTCGTTTAACGGTAAAGACAGCCCTTCGTGGGAGCGCGTGAGAAACGACGCGCTGATCGCGCCGGAGCAACCGTTGCCGCTCGTGGTCGAGCGCGACGGGCAGCGTGTTGAATTGACGCTCAGTCCGTCGAAGCACGTGGAAGAGGGCGAGGCGATGGGCGAACTCGATTTCCGACCTGACTACGGAAACCAGCCGGTGAGAATCACCGAGGTGTTAGAAAATTCGCCTGCGGCGCAAGCCGGGTTGCAAGCCGGAGATCGTTTGATTTCGATTAACGGCGAAGAGATTCATAGCGAGCAGCAAGTAATAGATGTCATACAGGCGAACAAAAGTGCGCCGCTTCGCTTGACGATTGAAAGGGCGGGCGAGCGCCGCGAGATGACGGCCGATCTCAGCCGCGCGACGGACGGTAAACTCGGCATCTATTACGGCGCGGAAGAAGTTTTGCAGCGCGCCGGAATCGCAACGGCGGCTTCCTACGCCGTGTGGCGCAACGTCGAAATCTTGAGACTCACGGGCAACGCGCTCGGACAAGTTTTTAGCGGGCAGCGTTCGGCGCGCGATACCTTCGCAGGCCCCATCGGCATCGGACGCGCCGCTTCGACGGCCGCGAATCGCGGCGGTTGGGACGGCGTGTTCAAGATGCTCGGCTTCTTGAGTTTGAATTTAGGCGTAATGAATTTGCTGCCGATCCCTGTGCTTGACGGCGGCGCAATCGCACTGTTGTTTATCGAGGCGCTGCTCGGCGTTGTCGGCCTTACACTTTCGATGAAGTTACGCGAGCGCATCCAGCAGTTCGGGTTCGTCATGCTCGTGCTGTTAATGGGCTTCGTGATCTTCAACGATCTGACGAAGGAGGCATCGCGCTGGCGTGGTTCGGGAGAATCGCCGCCTGCTGCCGCTTCGCCTTCACCGCAGAGGTGAGCAGGGTTTGAGATCAGAAATTTTCTGATCTCAAATTTGTTTGGAAGCAATGGGTAAGCGAGGGCGATAGCGATTACTGAAGCGAGCGACATGAGAAAATCGAGGATCGTTAAAGTTAAGGATTTGGAGATCGGCGGCGGCGCGCCCGTGCGCGTGCAGTCAATGACGAAGACCGACACGGCGGACGTTGACGGCACGGTGAAGCAGATCGAAGAGATGATGCACGCGGGCTGCGAGATCGTGCGCGTCGCGGTCGTTGATAAAGACGCCGCCATCGCCTTAAAAGAAATTCGCAAGCGCACCCCCCAAGTGCCGCTCGTCGCAGA
>JACCYN010000249.1 GCA_013696465.1 Pyrinomonadaceae bacterium | reverse complement strand
CGCGCCGCGCCGCGAACGCTTCCGCGACCGTGATGCGGTCGTCTTCGACTTTCGCCCACGCGCCGGATTTCGCCCCGCGAACCGCGTTGAATCGCTTGTCGGAAAATTGGGCGGCATCGTGTGGATCGATCCCGTAGATAAACAGGTGATGAGGTTTGAGGCGCGGCTGACGGAAGGCTTCAAGATCGGCGGCGGGTTATTCGCCTCGGTGCGTCCGGGCACGGCGCTCGTCGTCGAGCAGATCAGATTGCCGGACGGCGTGTGGCTGCCGCGTCTCGCGCAATTCAACGCCTCCGTGAGAATACTGCTTCTCGGCGGCGGCGACTACAACGTCACACAGGAATGGAGCGACTACCGCCGCTTCAACGTCGAAGCGGGTGATGCGATCCTTAACACGCCGAAGGATAATTAGTCGTTATGCGCATCAATCACCGCATTCTATAGAACAGAGGGAGTCGTATGCCCAATCTTAAAAATTCTATGTGGCGAACTATTATCGCCTTTAATTTAGTATGCGTTTTAGCCGTTCAGGTAAGTTATGCTAATGAACGTGTTTCACTTGGCGACGGTCGTGTGTCATTTGTTCCGCCAGCAGGCTTTAAGGCTTGGACGAAAGAGCAGATCGGCGCGAAGTACCTTAGAGGTAATCCGCCTCAGTACGTTTTTGCTAATGAAACCGGCGCTGTAACGGTTGCAGTTACGTTCTCTCCGAGCAAAGTAGCGCCAGAGCAGCTTCCTGAATTCAAAACCGCTTTGGAGCAGATGCTGCCGAGAATGATACCCGGCCTTCAATGGATTGCTCGTGAGTTCGTTACTATCAACGGTAGAAAGTGGCTGCATCTTGAGATGACAAGTCACGCCCTTGACACCGATATACACAATCATGTGTACGCCACTTCATTCGCCGGTAAGGCTTTAATTTTCGGCTTTAACTCTACGATTGAAAATTACCCGAAGATGAAAGAAGGTTTACTGAATAGCGCGCAAACTATAACGGTGCGCGACTGAATGTGTGCCCAGATTTTATAACTAATGGAAAAGATTGTTGTAATCGGCGGCGGATTCGCTGGAGTTGAAGCGGCGTGGCAGGCGGCGGAGGCGGGCGCGCAGGTACGGCTTTACGAGATGCGACCTGTTGTGAAGACGCCCGCGCACCGAAGTGGAAAACTCGCCGAGATCGTTTGCTCGAATTCGCTCAAATCTGACGAGCCGGGAACCGCGCCGTATCTTTTGAAAGAAGAGTTGCGACGCGCGGGATCGCTGGTGATGGAGGTTGCCGCAGAGACGCGCGTGCCTGCGGGCGCGGCGTTGGCGGTTGATCGTGAACGCTTCGCAAGTTTGATTAGCGAAAGGATCGAGGCGCACCCGCGCATCACGCTCCTGCGCGAAGAGCGAACGCGGGTTGACGAAAACGAGATCACGATCATCGCCGCCGGGCCGTTGTGCTCCGATGCTTTGGCAAGCGAAATCGGGCGTCTGACCGGGAGCGACGGGCTTTACTTTTACGATGCCATCGCACCCATTATCGCCGCCGACACGATTGACACAGAGATCGCGTTTCCCGCCGCGCGTTACGGCAAAGGCGGAGACGATTATCTTAACTGCCCGTTTGACGAAGCCCAGTACAGCCGTTTCTATGATGCGCTTCTCGAAGCCAAAAGCGTGCCGTTGCAGAGGTTCGAGGAGACGCGGTGGTTTGAAGCGTGTCTGCCGATTGAAGAGTTAGCGCGGCGCGGACGCGATACCTTGCGTTACGGGCCGATGAAGCCGAAGGGTTTGCCCGACCCGCGCACGGGGCGCGAGCCTTTCGCCGTCGTGCAACTGCGGCAGGAGAATTTGATGGCTGACGCCTACAACCTCGTCGGCTTCCAGAATCATCTACGCTACGGCGAGCAAGCGCGCGTGCTGCGCCTCGTGCCCGGACTCGAACGGGCGGAGTTCTTGCAGTACGGTCAGATTCATCGTAATACTTACATCTGCGCCCCGCGCGTTCTTCATCCAACGATGCGGATGCGCGAGCGTCCGCAGACGTTCTTTGCGGGACAGATTAGCGGCGTCGAGGGTTACGTTGAATCGGTCGCAACGGGTTGGTTGGCAGGCGTGAATGCGGCGAGAGTGGCGATGGAGCGCAAGCTTGTCGAAGCACCGTCGAAGACAGCCATTGGCGCTTTGGCGCGTTACGTTTCGAGCGCCGATACGAAGAATTATCAACCCGTTAACATCACATTCGCGCTGCTTGAACCGCCCGACGAAGAACTTCGCCGCCGCTTTCGCAACAAACGCGAACGTCACGCCATGCAAGTCGAATTAGCATTAAAGGAATGGGACGCTTGGCTCGAAACGATCAGAAAAGAATCCGTCGCTCAATTCGCGGGAGCGTAAGCAATCTGAAACGCTCCTCATGGCGCGGAGCGCAACTGCTTCTCGCCGTTCTTTGTCTTACAACGTTCTTCGCTTCCGCGCTCCTTCTACAAGCGCAATCAGGGCGCACGCGCCGTCAACCTTCGCAAACAAATTCGACGCAAGGACGAACGCCGACGCCGAATCGCCCGCGCCGCGCAACAACTTCCCCAACCACGCAGCCGACTTCAACAACTGAAACAGGCGAATCAACGTCCTCGCTCCCGCCGCCGTCGCCAACTCCGCTACCGGAGACGAACGGGGCGACCGAAAACGCTGATGCTGCAAATGAAGTTGACCCGGACGAAGTGATCCGCATCAACTCGAATCTTGTGCCCGTACCCGTCTCTGTAACTGATGAACGCGGGGCGGCCGTAACGAGTTTGGAGTTAAAGGATTTCGAGTTGCGCGTTGACGGCAGTGTGAAAACGATCAGCGACTTGACGCGCTCTGAAACACCCGTGCGCATGGCGTTTCTCTTTGACAGTAGCGGTAGCCTAAACACCTTACGCGAATTTGAGAAGCAAGCCAGCATCCGATTTTTCCGCTCCGTTCTGCGACCCGTAGATAAGGCGGCGATCTTCTCGATCTGCACCGATCCGATTCTTGAGCAAAATCTGACGAACGACATCGCCGCGCTGGTTCGCACTATTCAGCGATTCGGCAACGATAAGGAGAGGTTCTGCGCGACGAGTTTGTTTGATACCATTGCGCAAGCCGCAAAACTTCTGCGCCCGCTGCCGGAGCGCAAAGTGATCGTCATGATCTCCGACGGCGTAGAAACGACCAGCAATCTCAATTTCGACGAAACATTGCGGCTCGCGCAAGCGGCAAACTGCCAAGTCTTCATCATCCAAATCGGCTTAAGCCAGAACACGAATCTGCGCGACTTGGCGGCCGAGCGTCGGATGCAAGAGTTGGCGGCGCAGACGGGCGGCGTCGTGTTTCAACCGAAGGGGGTAAGCGATCTCGACACGGCTTTCAGAGAGATCGCCGCTGACCTCGCGCAGCAATACGTTTTAAGTTACTACCCGACGGACGACGCGCGCGACGGACGCTTTCGCACCATCGCTCTGCGCATCAACACGCGCCCGAACTTGCGCGTGCGCACCCGCAAAGGCTATTACACACCGAAGAAGTAACGCGGGCGACGCGGGTAAAGGGCGAAAGTCGTTGGGCGATTTCGCGCAAAATTTCCCCTCTTCGTTCGTCATGCTCAAGCACACGACCGGGAAATTGATTCGCTCAAAAACGAGCGGACATTCTCTTGCGCGTGTTGCACCTGTAAATTTATTATGACGACCGGCGGCGAGAAGATTCCAAACCGCCGCGAGCAAAGCGATTCTCATTTGCGGCGGCGGTAAGTTAAAAAAGGAGAAAGAAAAATGGGAAAGATTTTGGTTGCGGCGCTGATGCTGGCGCAGCTTTTCACCGCGCCCGTTTCTGCACAAAGGCGCGCGGCGGCGAGTCAAACAACCACGCGCCAAGTGCAATATGATCAACTTGACGATTACGTTAACGATCGTGAAAGGCATCGTCCCGGCGAGCGTTTCGTTGTCACCGACGTACCGCTGATCAAGGAGATAAAGCGCGCCGATCAACCCGGCTTGTCTTATGTGACGAGCAACGAAGTCGGCGGTGTATCAGCTAACTTCGTCACTTCGTCGGCGCTGGCGAAAGCTTTGCGCCCGCGCCTGAAGGGTGAAGCGTCTTACTACCGCGTGACCTGCACGCTCGTCGAGTTTAGTGGTGGGCTTGACGATTACCGCTCGCCGTTCGCCACTAAAATTGAGGGCTTCAACTACGACGGCAAACTCCTCTGGACGTTGACGGGAGCGCAGCCCGCGCGGGTTAGGTTTCGTCTGTAGGTAATTGCATTTGAAAATTTAGGAGTGCGCGGATGTGCAAACTAAAATCGCTAATCGTGGTTCTTCTTGCGTTTGAACTAACGCTGCGGTAACAAAAATTGAATTGCGTTTCGTCAGAGTTTGTTGCGTCTCAGACGGATTTGCGCAACAGTTTTTGACAAAACGGAGGGAAGGGAATGAAGACGAAATCTACCAGCTTGTTTTTAAGTTCAATTTTGCTGTTCGCTGCTCTTGGCTTTTCGATTGCGCCGGACACGTTCGCACAAGCCGCGCGGTCGTCGCCTGCAGCGACCATCAAAGCTTTTTACAATTGGCACATTCGTTCGACTAATGGTGGTAGCACTCCCAAAGAGGAAAACGCTATGCAGAGAAAGTACCTGACGGCAAGGTGCATTCAAGAAGCCCCAAGATTCGGGAGCGAAAATGAAGCCGACTACTTTGTTCAGTCGCAGGAGTGAGACGACAACTGGGAAAACAATTTCACCGTATCAAAGCCAGTGATTAGAGCCGCAACCGCAACCGCCATTGTAACTTTCCCCGACGGCGGCCCGCGCGGCAAAGTCACGCTCAAACGAGAAGCTGGCGCGTGGAAAATTGATCGAGTGCAAAACGCTCAGCAGTGACAACTGCAAGCAGTGGAGACGACGCTTGGGGCATAAGCGCGAAACAATCGTAGGGAGAAAGGCGCGTGTGAAATGCTCAAAAAGATGTTAGCGGTAATTCTAATGGCGCTCTGTTTTAATCTTTTCGAGCGTTCGGCGACGGCGCAAGGTGGCTGGGACGCTTGGGACATATTCTTGCGCGACGGTACGCAAAGGCGGGCGAGTCCGCTTAGTTCATTAGACAACGAACGCTTCTCGACCAGTTTGAAAAACGATGCCAGCCCCAGCGATTATCCGGGCAAGGTTATCGCACGCTCGAAAATTGATTATATTGCCCGTCGCAGCAGGCTTCTATATAAGCCGGAAATGCCGCCTGCGCCAACCGATAAGGTTGATCAAGACCTCGTTGTGATGATGGATGGGCGACGCACTTCCGGCGCGGTCACGCTGAAGAGCATACGGTTTTCGGATGGAACGATCATTCAAAACAACGTCGAGATAGAGATGACAGACGTGGCTTACATAAAATTTGCCGCCCCCACCGCCGCGACGCGGCAGCCCGCGCGACGCCCGCGCAAGAGTGGTGGCAGTGTGATTCGGCGGCGGGGTTGAATCGCTTTCCGCCCGGCGAGTTTTGGCGTTATACTCTCCGCCGTTTATGGAAAACTTACTCGCGCAATTCTTCGAGCACCTGCGTTACGAACGCAACGTGAGCGAGCATACGCTACGCAACTACACGATTGATCTCGGACAGTTTTACGATCACCTTGCGCCAATTGATCCGGCGACGGGCGCGCGCCGCGAAGTTGATCTTAAACAAATCGATCACATCACGATCCGCGAGTGGCTCGCCGCCCTTCACGCGGGAGGAAAAAAGAAAACTTCCATCGCACGCAAACTCGCCGCCCTCCGCACTCTGTTTCAGTTTCTTGTGCGCGAAGGTTTGCACGACTCGAATCCGGCGAAACTCGTTTCAACTCCGCGTCTTGAAAAGAAGATTCCGAATCACCTTTCGGTCGAAGACGTGATCCGTTTTATCGAAACGCCCGACACCGCAACCGATCTCGGCAAGCGCGACCGCGCGATCATCGAGCTTCTCTACGGTACGGGCGTGCGCGTCTCCGAACTCGTCAAACTCGATCTCACCGACGTTGATTTCCGCAACAAGACCGTGCGCGTGACGGGCAAGCGGCGCAAGCAGCGCATCGTGCCGTTCGGCGATCCGGCGCTTCATGCCGTGCTTCATTACATGCCTGTGCGCCAAGCGTTTCTCGGTAACGCGCCTTTACCGGAGCGCGATTCGCAAGCCGTCTTTCTCAATTATCAGGGCACGCGCATCACCACGCGCTCGGTCGGCCGCATGATAGATAAATACATCGAACTCTGCGCCGGGATACACGACATCAGCCCACACTCGCTCCGGCATTCCTTCGCCACACACCTGCTCGACAGCGGCGCAGACCTCCGCGACATCCAAGAACTTTTAGGACACGCGCGCCTTTCAACGACGCAAATCTACACCCATGTTTCGATGGAGAAATTGATCGAAATATACGACAAGACGCACCCGAAAGCGTGAAGACAAGCCGAAAGGTAAAAGGCAAAAGTGAAGAGAGGAATTCCCTCGTCCGCACTTTTGCCTTTTTACTTTTACCTTTTGCCTTATAACGTCGAGATATCATCAAGGCCTTGACTGGCTTCGATGAGTGATTGGCATTCAGCGTCGTAGCGCGCCGTCGGGAGAGCTTCGAGGCGGCGTTCGGGGATCAATTTGCCGCAGCGGGCGCATTCTCCGTATGAGCCTTCGTCAATTCTGAGCAGCGCCTGATCAATATCGGCGACGAGCTGTGATTCGCGTTCGCCGAGTCGGAATTGAAGTTCTTGACTCACATCTTGCAGCGACATATCCACGCTGTCTTTCACACCGTCATCGGCCGCTACCATCTCAAGCGCGGCCGCTTGATTTTCGCGCACGTTCGTTGAATGCTGGCGCAGTTGTTCGCGCAAGATAGATCGAAAGTTTTCCAATTTTTCCTTGTCCATTAAAATTCCCCGTTTGTTTTTAAGAATACGAAACGCGGATTATAGAACAGACCCGGCGTCAGGTGAAAGCGAGCGCGAATGCGAAACGCGGAACACGGAGCAATAAATCTTGTTTGCTGTTGAGCAACCCGCGTCACTTTCTCGGCGACGAATTTAGAAGTTGAATTTCACTCCGGCTTGCGCGAGGCGCGGCGTGCCGGGAAGAATACCGCGCGAGCGATCCGCGATGTACAGTTTGTCGAAAAGATTTTTCGTGGTGAAGAAGAATGTCGTATGCCAACGCTCGACCGTATAATTAAGAGTTGCGTTCCAGATCATAGAGTCAGGAATGAGTCCGCGTTGACCGTCGGGCGTGGGCGTGACGGTGTTCAAGTCATCGGCAAACTGTTTCCCGACATGAACGCTTTCAATGAGGACGTTGAAACCAGATGGGTGCGAATAGCCGAAGTTGAGGTTAAGCAGATGTTCAGGCGCGTAAGGCAGACGGTTGCCGCTCACGCTCGTCGCGCGAAAGCCGGTGATGTTGCTAAAGCGCGTGCCGGTAAATTTTGCGACGGGCAAGAATGTGTAAGCGAGACGGAAATTGAAGTTGTGCGGCGACTGAAGAAGCGCGCCGCTATCGAGGCGGCCGGTGAACTCAACGCCTTGATGCAAAGTTTCGCCGCCGTTGGTGAGAAGCGAGCCAGCGCCGCCCGCGAGACTCGCCGAGACGATCTGATTTTCATAATCCATGCGAAACAGCGTGGCTTCAAATTGCAATCCGCGAAACGGCGCGGTGCGCGCGCCTATTTCATAATTCCAACTCAGTTCTGGGTCGAGGTCAACGCTTCCGCCCGATGCGCTGATGATGTCTTCGGTGCGCGGCGGAGCGAAACCGCGATGCGCCCCCGCGAAAAGCGTAGTGTTGAACGCTGGGCTGTAAGAGATGCCGAGACCGGGAATGAGTTGCGTGAGATGAGTCTTTGCGGTTGAGAGTGCATTGTTATTCGTCGCGGTCGGGCGATTCGTGCGTTCGTAGCGGATGTGCTCGACGCGCAGGCCAGGCGTGACGGTGAAGCGATTGAAGAGAAAACGATGTTGGATGAACGCGGAGTAAGCTTTGTTGCGACGTTCGTTGTCTTCGACGAGTCGTCCGCTTCGCGCCATCGGAAAATCGCCGTTCTGTTGCTGGCGATCCTGTGTTTCAAAGTGGGCGCGCGCGCCAAGATCAGTTTCGCCGCGCATCCCGAAAAAGCGCGAAGTGAGATGCAGGCGCGGTTCGATGCCGAAGTTCAAGTAATCGCGCAGACGACCTTCGTTGCCGCACATTGTGTTCAGGTTTGCAACGCCGCCACAGTTCGGATCAAGGCTGTCGTTCGGGCGTTGATTCGAGTTGCTCGATTGTCGCCACCAGTCGCGGCTGAAGCGCGAGCCGTAAACGTTCGTCGTGAGAACAGTCGCGCTGTTGAAGATGAAGACGTGCGTGGCGGAAGCCCCGAAGCGGTCGCCGTCGAAGAAGTCGTTGCGAAAGATGTTGCCGCGCGGGTTCGCTTGATATTCATCTTCGCGGAGTCCCGAATAGGTGACGTTCGAGCGTTCGCTGAAGCGGTTGAAGCGGAAAGTGAGAGCCTGCCGCTCGCCGAAGCTTGAGACGGATTTGAAGTTGAAATCGTTAAGGCCGGAGCGAGTGTTTTCGCGCGCCCCTGCGCCTTGCTTGCGAAGGAAATCGAAGAGCAATCCAGTGTTGCCGATGCGCCCGCCGAAGTTGGCATGGCCGTTAAAGTAACTGCGGTTGCCGCCGACGAGCGTGACCGAGCCTGACCAACGGGGCGGCGGCGGCGGTGTGATGTAGTTGATGACGCCGCCGACGGTGACGGGGCCGTAGAGAATTTGCCCCGAACCTTTTAAGACTTCGATCATCTGAAAACGATCAATCGGCGGGTGGTAATAAGATGCGTTGTCGCCGTAGGGCGCGAAAGTTAAAGGCAATCCGTCTTCAAGCAGAAGAACTTTCGTCGAGCGCGTCGGATTCAAGCCGCGAATGCCGATGTTGGGTCGCAAGCCGAAGCCTTCTTCGTCGCGCGCGTTGATGCCTGTGACTTTGCGCAACGCTTCCGTAGCGGTGAAGACGCGGCTCGTCCGAAGCATTTCTTCATCAAGAACATCAACCGCGCCCGAAATGCGCTCGACCGCTTCGGGCGCGGTGGCAATACGATTGGCGTTGACGATTATCTCTTCGGCGATGGCGCGCGGCTGCAACACGAGCTCCAAATTTATCGCGCCGCTTCCGCTCACTGATACTTGTCGGGCGAGCGGTGAAAAGTTACTCACTGTGACGCTCAATAAGTATGTGCCCGCGCTGAGTTTCTCAAAACGAAACGCGCCGCTGTCATCCGTCACGGCAGAGTGTGTCTCCGCGTTTGCATCTTCTCCGCGTAGCGTCACTTGCGCGCCCGTGATCGCCGCCGAATTTTGATCTGTGACGCGACCGGAGAGAGATGCGCCGGTTGATTGCGCGGAGGCATCAGTGACAGAAAAGAAGGACAACAGAAGCATTGCGGTCAGTAACGAAAAAGTTGTTACATGGAAGCGATTGATCTTGGCGCCGGAAATTTTAGCGGCAAAATTATCGCGGGCTGAGTTGCGACGAAAGAGCGATGCTGTGTTACGGAATGCGCGCGACAAGGGCGCGCGATGAGATAACGAACAGGCGGACATCAAAACCTCCGGTGGAAGATAAAGACAACGATTAAGCGAAAAGTCGCTGGCATTTGCTAACCGGAAGGCAGGACACGATGCGTTATGGGGTACATGTCTTCCGGTAAAATTCTGCGAAAGCCCGAAACGGGTTGCGCGCAAGCAGGCTGTGATGCGGCGATTGCAATCACAAACCTCTGAAAACGGCGGGAAAAGTCCGCTGAAATTGAAAACCATTTTCAACAAAGAGTTAAAATAATTCGTCCTACATAGTTATGTCAATAGCAGAATGATGGAGAAGTTCGTTCGGGTGGATTTAGTTTTCGCAGATCAAATGAGCGGCGAGAAGCGGGATGATGAGTTCGTGATGTCCGGTGATGGAATAGCCGTGCCCCGCGCCTTCGCTTGTCGGGCGGCGCACGACGTTGGTCATCGG
>JACCYN010000148.1 GCA_013696465.1 Pyrinomonadaceae bacterium | reverse complement strand
GGCCGCGAAAGGCGACGGCGATAATCGGCAGGGTCGGCGTCGGCCAATCAATGTTCGCGGTGCGTGGCGCAGTCTGTTCGGGTTCGCTGGGAATCTCCGGCATGTAGTTGCCCGTTTGCCACTCGCCGAAATTCTTGCGCGTCAGTTCAAGCGTCTGCTCGCGTGTCACGTCGCCCGCGATGATGATCGTCGTGTATTCGGGGCGGTAGTAGCGACGGTAAAACTCAAGGCTGTATTGATACTGGTTCGGCATGTCCTCGATGTCTTTGATGAAGCCCATCGTGGTGTGCGTGTAAGTGTGTTTGTTGTAAGCGGTAGCGCGCAAGACCTCTTCCATTTTGGA
The DNA here is from genome assembly GCA_013696465.1 of Pyrinomonadaceae bacterium. Classification (GTDB taxonomy): domain Bacteria; phylum Acidobacteriota; class Blastocatellia; order Pyrinomonadales; family Pyrinomonadaceae; genus JACCYN01. The sequence continues at coordinate 13,179 of JACCYN010000148.1, read as the reverse complement.
GAAGGGGCTGGCGGAGTTTTTGTTGTACTCGCCGAGGACTGCGCGCGTCTCCGTTTTGTAAGCAGTTTCGGGGTAGGTCAGGCGCAGGAAGCGGTCGGCTTCGATCTCCATTATTTGCGGCAAATCTTCTTTCGAGAAAACTTCGTGATACACGGTGCGGTCGTCGGTCGTGTAAGCGTTTGACGACGCCCCGGCGCGCTTCAGGATCGCGTCGCGCTGATCGGCGGAAAAGTTTTTACTGCCGCGAAACATGAGGTGCTCGAAGAGATGCGCGTAGCCGGATTTGCCCGCTTCGACTTCGTTGCGCGACCCCGTGCCGACGACGATGTAGAGGGCGACGAGGTTCGGATAATCGGTCGGGATCGTGATCAGCCGTAGCTTGTTCGGCAGATCGTCAACCGTGTAAGCGTAAGGAAATACTTTGCGTTGCTGCGAGTTGCTCGGCATGTTGCCTTGCGCGAAGGCGGCGCACGACACGCACAACACGAGCAGCACAAGAATCAATCTTCTCATATTCTATGGTTCTCCAAAAATTTGGCGATGTGAACTTGAAATTGGGGGAACAAAAGCGACCGCCGGAGATTATATCTCAACCCCGCGCGCCGTGTCTTTGGCGATCAAGGTTAACCTCAGCGTTTTTCGTTCTCTATGATGCTTTGCGCGCCGCATAGGTGGCTTAATTAAAAGGCGAAGGGTAAGAGTTAAAAAGGCAATAGTTAGACGAATGACAATCTCTTGCTCGTGGTTCACTTTTGCCTTTTACCTTTTTACTTTTGCCTTACAGCCTTTTAGAATGCTGCCTTTCTCGTGGAGGTGGCGGATGATGTTACGAAGAATGAGTTGGGGATTGTTGGCGGCGCACTTGCTGCTCAATCCAATCTTGCTGTCAGCGCAGCAGCCGTACACGCCGGAGCGCGGCGGGGCGGAGCGCAAAACAATCGTTGACGCTTTGCGCTTGCCGGTGCGGAAAAGGCTCGGCAGGGAAGTGATCTTCAAGATCGATCACCTGAAGGTGCAAGACGGCTGGGCTTTCATGCGCGGCGTGCCGCAACAACCTAATGGTGCGCCGATGAATTACCGGGGAACGGTTTACCAGCAGGCGATTGATGACGGAATTTTCGATAATTGGATATGCGCGCTGTTTCGTAAGCAGGGAGGCAAGTGGCGCGTCGTCGCTTATGAGATCGGGGCGACCGATGTTGTCTATGACGGGTGGGACAAAAAGTATAAAGCTCCTCCGGCGATCTTCAGGTAGGCAAGAAAGGCACAAGCTTCACTTGTTCAATCTGACGGCATCGGACTTTCGCATTAGAACACCCGCCTTCAACCGCCGCCCGCGAGTAGCATTCAACGTAACCTCAGCAAAGAACGATGGAGAAACACGCTATCGAACGGTCGGCTGCAAGGTGGGTGTTCGATGGAGTGGTGGATTAATCACCACAAGGCTCGACAATGTAACCGCGTCCAGCAGGCACGAAGCACCCGGCTGAATCTGTCTCCATGACACCAACATAAAGTTTATTCCGACTTGTGCGGATGAAAAGCGCTGTTGAGAACTCCTCATGTTCAATGTGCGCTACTCGGTACTTTCCACCTTTTGCTCCGTTGAAGACAACTACATGCATACCGCTATTAGGAGCATTGACATTCTTCCCCGTGAGAAGAATAACGGCGAAGTCGCGTATGCCGTCGCGGTTGAAATCGCCTGTCTGGTAATAGGGCTTGAAGTTTCTACCGAATCCCCACTCAATTCTCGCGGCTTTAAGCGTATCTTCGTCAAACCGAGTCTCTGGAATAAACTGATACGAAGGATTTTTGTTAATGAAGGCTTGCAACGCACCACGCTGAACTGGTGTATATTCAGTTACCGACTTTTGAGCCATTGCAATTATCGGCGTCACAAGAAGTAGAAGCGCGAAGGTGTATTTCATAGTTTCTCCAAGCAAAATCTAATACAAGATTTAATCGCCCGCTGATGTCTGAACAGATAATCTTTCGGCATCGAGCGAGGAAAGTTCGCCGCCGCAGTGCGGGCAGACGAGTGTTGATTTCTTTGTGTGTCGCTTCTTTAATTCCTCGACGAAGCCTGAGGCGAGGATGCCCGTCGGCAGCGCGAAGACGCCGATCCCCAAAAATGCGATCACGCCGCTCAAGAATTTACCCAAAGGTGTGACCGGAAACACATCCCCGTAGCCGACAGTCGTTAGCGTCGCCACGCCCCACCACATCGCCGCCGGAATGCTCGGAAACTTGTCGGGCTGCGCCTCATTCTCCACGACGTACATCAAACTCGACGAAAACAGAAGCAGGAGCGAGATCATCAAAACGATCACCAACAGCTCTTCCTTCTTCGACCGCAATACATCATCCAACGTGCGCAAAGAATCCGCATAGCGGTTTATCTTCAACAAGCTAAACAGACGAAATACGCGCAGCAAACGGATCATGCGTAGATCAAAGGGGAAGAGCAACGGGAGAAAAGCGGGCAACACGGCCAAGAGATCAATGATCGCTATCGGCGTTAGAGCGTAGCGCAGCCTTCCCGTAAACGGCTTGGCGTAGCGCGGATCGAGCGGGGCGATCCAGAGGCGCAACAGATATTCGACCGTGAAGATTGTGACGGAGAACGTCTCCAGCGCGTCGAACAAAGGTTGAAGATGAAAAGCGATCTCCTCAACCGTTTCGAGCACCACCGCCGCGCCGTTCATCACGATCAAGATCATCAGGAAAGTCGCAACGATCCGATCAACCAATCCGTTGTCTTCGGTTTCCACCAGCACGTCGTAAAGCCGAACTTTTATCTTCCTGAACATAGAAGTTTCACACGGAGGGCGAGCGGAAAAGATTACGCGAAGCGCACGGCGAGGAATACGAAACTCACGCCCGTTAGAAAATCGTCAGGCGCAAGCGGGCGCGCCGTTTTCGCTGGACGCTGAGTTAAAACGCGCGCTCTTTAACGGCGCGACGTGGAAATCGAGGCGGCGATTTTTCGTTCAGCCGGACATCGCGGCGACGACGATCATGGCGATGCCGACGACTACGGAGGCGATGACGACGGCGAGCGCGACGTTCTGATCTTCTTCGATCTCTTTGCGGATCGAGAACGGCGTGACCTTACCCATAATAAAGAAGGCGAGCGAGAACAACACGATTCCGATCAACGAGAAGAGGGCGACGTTCAACATCGCTTCGACCAGCGGAAGCATCAGTGCTAAGAACATAGGTGATTTCTCCCCAACAAGAACCTTGCGGTTGAGAGTTGTCGAGCTTGGCTGTCAACCGCGCCTCCGGCGGCAAAATCTTACCGCCGGGTTTCCCGCTTGATGATTCTCAAGTGCGCCATGCTATCGCCTATTCTCAAATTCGTAAAGATGAAATATCGGGCGCAATTCTTGGTATTATGATTTGTGGGCGCGGGTCAGTCGGGCGAATGCAACTTTGTTGTTCGCCGAGACCATCCTATCCCTCGCCCCTACCGGAGGTTTTTATAACGTGTTGTGGCAATCTCTTTTTTCGCAATCAAAACATCTTTCTTCTCAATTCAGAGCGGCGGCGTGTGTCGCTGTTGCCGTCCTCGTCTTCGCCGTCTGTTTTGGTAAAACATCAGGACAATCTCAAGGCAGCAGGATCACGGGCAGAGTCGCCGCCGTTACTGACGGCAGGCGCGAGGCGTTGGCGGGCGTTCCCCTCACGCTGTCAGGCGAGTTGCTGCGCGGGCAGACGCGCGAGGCGGTGAGCGACGAAACGGGCAATTACGAATTCACCGATTTGATCGCGGGCGATTACATACTCACGATTGAGTTGCAAGGATTTGAAAAGTATAGCCAGAAGGTTTCCGTGCAGATCGCGGCGGCCGTTCCGCTCAACATCTTCTTAAAACCAATCGGCGTGAGCGAAAGCGTCACAGTCACGGCCGACCCCGACGCAGTGCGCCGCACGGAATCGAGTTTGCCGTCCGAGATCACGACGCCGACCTTGAGGAACGCACCGCTCGTCAACGAAAGATTTCAAGACGCGCTGCCGCTCATCCCCGGCGTCGTGCGCGCGCCGGACGGCACGCTCGCCATCAAGGGCACGCGCGCGAGTCAAAGCGGCTTGCTCGTCTCAAGCCTCAATGTCACTGACCCCGTGACCGGCAACTCCGCGATCAATCTGCCGCTCGAAGCGGTCGAGTCCATACAGGTTTACGCCAATCCTTATTCGGCCGAGTTTGGCCGGTTCACGGGCGCGGTCACAAGCGTCGAGACGCGCGCGGGGACAAACAAGTTTCAGTATCTCATCACAAATGTGATCGTGCGCCCGCGTTTGCGCGGCGGCAAGATTTACGGCGTCGGAGCAGCCACACCGCGCGTTGCGGTCGGCGGCCCCATCATCAAAGACAAGCTCTTCTTTTTCCAGACCTTCGAGTATCGTTTTATCCGCACCGGCGTGCCGAGTCTTCCGGCCGCGGAAAGAGACACGAAGTTTGAGAGTTTCGATTCCTTCACGCGCCTCGATTACAACATCAACGGCAGGAATCGCCTCGCCGCGAGCTTCTCCATCTTTCCGCAGAAGCTTGATTTCTTTTCGCTCAATACCTTCAACCCGCGCGAGACGACGCCCAACCTGCACCAGCGCGGCTTCTTCTTCGCCCTCAACGAGCAAGCTGTTTTCAATTCAGGGGCGCTCTTGCAATCGAACTTCAGCGTCAAGCAATTCGACGCCGACATCTTCGGCAACAGCGGAGAACCTTACCGCATCGCGCCTGAACGCAACTTCGGCGGCTTCTTCAACCGTCAAGGTCGCAAGAGTCGTCGCTACGAGTTGTTGGAAATCTACAATCTTCCTCCGCAGCAGTTGCGCGGGCAACACGCTTTACGGTTTGGACTCAACTTCAGCCACACCCGTTTTCAAGGAACGGATGTGAGCGCGCCCGTCCGCATCATGCGCACGGACGGAACGACAAGCGAACTCGTCTCGTTTGTCGGCGACGGACGACTCGCGCGAAGCAGCAACGAGCTGGCGCTTTTCGCTCAAGATAAATGGAGCGTCAACAATCGCCTCACGCTTGATCTCGGCGTGCGCTTCGACCGCGATAGCATCGGCGGCAATAACACTATCGCCCCGCGCGTTGGCTTCGTCGTGTTGCCTTTTGCAGACGCGCGCACCATCTTGCGCGGCGGCATCGGACTTTTCTACGACAAGATTCCGCTCGGCGTCGGCGCATTCGAGCGGCAGCAGAATTACGTCGTTACAAACTTTGGTACGGACGGCGCGACTCCGCTCGGCGCGCCGCGAGTGTTTCGCAACGTGGTCGAAGGAAGTCGGTTTCTCAATCCGCGAAGCGTTGCAGGCAATCTACAGGTGGATCGTGAGTTGACGAATCGTATTCTCCTTCGCGTCGGTTACGCCGAACGCAGGACCAGTCGCGACTTTATCCTTGAGCCGACGCTTGGGGCGAACGGCGACAGTCGTCTTCTGTTGAGCAACAAAGGCAGATCGCGCTACCGCGAGCTTGAGGTCACGACGCAATTTCAGATGCAGGAGCGGCGCAACTTGAATCTCTCATACGTGCGGTCAAGCGCGTCAGGCGATCTCAACGACTTCGATTCTTACTTCGGCAACCGACGCAATCCCATTTTACGCCGTAACGAGTTTGCGCCCCTGCCTTTCGACGCGCCGCATCGCCTTCTTTTTTCCGGCGACATCGGACTGCCTTACGACTTGACGCTCTACCCCGTCGTTGATTGGCGAAGCGGCTTTCCTTTTTCAAGCGTGGATGAGAATCAAAACTTCGTCGGAGAGCGTAATCGCGGCGGACGCTTCCCGCAATTCTTCTCGCTCGATCTACAAGTGTCGAAGGGTCTGCAAATCCCCGTGCCCGCGATGCGCGTTGTCCCGGCCGCTTACAGAGGCAAAAAGGTAGGAGTCAGAATCGGCTTCAAAATCTTTAATCTCACCAACAACTTCAACCCGCGCGACGTGCAGAACAACATTGCGAGTCCAAACTTCGGCACGTTCTACAACAGCGTCGGCCGAACTTTCCGCGCCAAGTTTGAGTTTGTTAATTTCTAACAAAACGCTTTCGTTATGGGTAAGGGTTAAGCAGGCGTTAGGCGGCAAAGTCACACATGGGGTGACACAACATGTACGAGAAAGACAAAATCATCGAAGCTGAGTATTTTTACACGCGAATGAAGCAAGAACAGAAGGATCGAGATGCTTTCCGTTATAACCTAAGTGCCTTCCTCTCCGCTGCGCGGTCCGTTTTGCAATATGCGTTGAAGGAGGCAGAAACTAAGACCGGAGGTCAGCAATGGTATGACAATCAGGTTTCAAGTTATCCTGCATCGAAGTTTTTTAAAAACAAGAGGGACATAAACATTCATGCCAGCCCGGTACAATTTAAGCAGCATGTGAACGTACACGTTACTGAAACCCTCCCCTGCCCGGTTGATTCCGTTCCCTTCATATTTCGAGATAAGGATGGCAACATAAAATCGCAATACTTGGAAGAACCGCCACCTGCACCGGTCAAAGTGCCGGAAACACCACCAATCGTCACATACCATTTTTTCTTTGATGATTGGTCGGATGATGAGGCGTTCTTACTGTCTGCCAAGCATACTTGAATAACCTTAGAAGCATTGTAGAGGATGGTGTGCGGAAAGGTCTCTTATCTTAAGAGATGGCTGCTGAAGCGTTTCTTTTTCCTTTGATAATCAGAAGAGTACGACCAACTAATTGAAGAGATGGGTGAAGAAGGGGAAGAGTGACCTATACAGATTTCGGCGCTAACGTGGCAACGCTGTTTAGCAGTAATTGCAAAATTTAGTTATCTCGCGGCTTGTCTCGGTCGGCGTTGTTCGACCAGAAGTGTCAACGTCTTCGTGTCTTCATCGGTCGGCTGTTGGAACTTGATTCCGAAGCCGACGTTTTTCAAGTAGTAGAGCGCTTCGCCCCGCAGCGTCATCGAGCGTTCGTGCGGCAACTCAAATTTGATGTTAACGGGTTTCGCGTCCAGCGTTTCGATTAGCTCAGTGCTGATCAGGCAGCCGCCGACGCTCAAACTCGTGATCGTGCCGGTGTACGAACACGCTTCCGTCAGTCCCCACTTCACGGGCATTGACGTTTGCACGCGCGCCGCTTCGCGCTGGTGTTCGTAGTTCCTTTCGCGCTCCCCCAACAATTCTTGCGACGCGGGTCTGGCCGCTAACGCGCCTTCAACCTTCGCCAGCAGGTTGTCAATGTCAACCGGCTTGTCTAGGACGTCCAGACAACCGGCGGCTCTCGCTTCGTCCTTCACGTCCGCAATCGCAAAGGCGCTCACGGCCAAGATCGGCGTGCCCGCAAGCTTCGGCACTTGAAGGATGTGGCGCACCGCTTCGATGCCATCCATCTGCGGCATCGCCAAGTCCATGATGATCAGATCAGGGTGCGTGCGCGAGGCGACTAAAATTCCTTCCTTGCCGTTGCGCGCTTCGACCACCGCGTAACCCTTCATGCTTAGTAGCGAACAAAAGAAGTGGCGGCTATCGTTATCATCTTCCACCACCAACACCGTGGATTGCGGGTTCATCGCGCATTCTCCTGACTAAGCTTCCGACCGGCGCGCGCCTCCTGCGTGTCGGTCGCTCCGGCGTACCCGGAGGCGACCGCGATTTTATCGCACGCGCTCGGCGCGTAAACGTCGTTGCCTTTGTTCTTAGATTTGAATGCGGTCATCGCCGTAGTGCCGCGCCGACACCGGTAGCAGTCGCCAAGCCCCAAGGAATGACCAAGTTCGTGCGTCATCAAACTCGTGAGCGCCTTCACATCGGTGACGACGGGGTTGATCGTCACCGTTAAGCGAATCGTGTCGTTTGATAAGGAGTAGAATCTCGTTTCGCCGACGCGCTCCTTCACACGCGGCACGCCGCGCATCACGGTGACGCTGGCGTGATCATTAACGACGCCCGCGCGTTCGCCTGCGACGATGAACGCAACGTCAGCGTCTATCTCACGCAGCGCTTCGTTCCAATTTACCACAGCAAGGGAGAGCGCCTTCGATTCCGCTTCGTCGAAGTTGTCTTTCAGGTAATAAACCTTCACGGTCGTGCCCGGACGCCAGCGCCAGCCGAGATGCTCGGGGGCGGTCTTGCCCGGCCGACACTGCCCTGCTGTCGTAGCCGGACTTGCTCCGCCGCTCGAAGCGGGGGTTGCGCCTCCGTCTGCTGTTATCGCCGTTGTCGTGACGGGTTTCGCCCAGAGCATCACGGAGAGACAGAGGGCGACGAGGGAACTACTAAGAAACGGTTTCATCGTATTCAATGATCGTCCGGGTTGTGTGATTAAAGATAGACTGATTCTCTGACGGCGCGGCCGTCTTCATCTCGACGCCAGACTGACGGGGTTGACGGAGCGGAGGGTGACGGCGATGTAGTTGCGGCTTGCGCCGCCGCGTTTGATCTCGTCGTCGCCCATCAACTTGAAGACGGCCGTCTGTCCCGGCTTCAACAGTATGTTGGCATCGTAATCCACGGTCTTGCGGGCGCGCGCGGCGAAGACGTTAACGAACCACGAGAGCACGCGGACGCGATAGTAATCGCCGTCCATCGAGGAGCCTTTGTAAACGTTAATCTCCGTTTCCCGGTTCAGCCCGAAAAGGTGGTTCGAGTTCGGCGTTTTTAAGCTCGCGTTGATCACGCTCGCGTCGTTCAATTCGCGCTCCAGATTCAGCGCGGTCATTTCGCCCAAGAACGTGGTGGCGGACTGCCGCTTCGTGACGCTCGCCGTGCCCGCCCTCTGTAAGCTCTCGACGCGCGCGACAAACTGATTCGTGCTCAACTTCGTGAAGCTTCCGCTGCGGCTGACGCCGGCCGCCTCGGAGATGAACGCGCCGGGGTCGTCCGTCGAAAAATACGTGACTTCGATTCGTGATTGAAGGTTGCTGTCAACCGGACGTGACGGGCGGACGCCGAACGTCTCCGCGTTCGGACACGATTGCGCGTTCGCGCTGAGGGCGTTGATCGAGCTGACGGCGAGCAGCGATAGAGCGAGGGTAAGTAAATTTCTTTTCATCACATTTAACTCCTTTAATTTTGGTGGCAGGACGGATTCGCGGCGTAGCGGTGAGATTTTTATTTTAGAAATCCGCGCAAGTGCGGAAGAGTTTTCGGTTTGCGGAACGAATGCGCTCAATTTAGCGTGCGGGCGTGTGGGTTGATCTGCGGCAACCGTTTTAATTCGGTAGAAGGCGAACGCGGAGGAGCGTTGAAAGCGTTTTCACCCGGCACGAGCGGGCGAAATGAGAAAGAGTGTCTAAGAAATTATCCGGCGAAACCGAAGCGAAACGACGAATGTTTCTCACGGCGATTTCAAAGGCTGCCGTGTGAGAGGATGAATGCAGCTACGAAATTTATGCTGCGCGATGAAGGCAAGTTTGCGTTTGTGGTGGCGACGACTGTCGCTGCGAAGATCGCTTCCGCTTTACAGCAGCAGGCGCGACCAATGCATTTAACAACTTTTCTTCGTGTTTGTCAATGATTTGCTCTAAATTTTATCAACAGTTGAAAGAGAGTTACGAGTAACGGGCAAGGGTTTTCCCTTAACCGGCGAACGGTGAACCCTCTCAAGGAAACATTTCGCCGTCCGTCGAAAATTTCCGTCCCGTCCAACTTTTTTAGCCGCAAGTCGGGTAATCTCCGCGTCCGCAGGCACCGCATCTTCTCAGCCGGGCGGACGCTCATGTGTGGTATATCTATTCTTCCGGCACGCGCAAAAGCTTGCGACATTTCACTCCTTTCAAAGGTAAACGATGAAAATTCTGCTGACCTGCACACTGATATTAACCATGACCGTTTCCATGCTCGCGCAAACCGCCTCACCTAAAACTCCCGCAAGCAACTTGCCTGCGGGTTACTGGCCGTCGGAGAGAAGTCAGGCGATCATTGACAAGACGCAGAGCGTGCGCCTCGCGCCAGACCTTGCACACTTGAGCGCGGGCGAGCGGGCAGCCATCGGCAAACTCCTCGAAGTCGGCGTAATCTTTCAAAACATCTACGAGCAGCAACGTCACGCTCACGCGCTCACCGCCCAACGCGACCTTCAGCAACTCCACAGACGACTCGGCTCGCGCGCCCCGACACAAAACTTGCTCGCGCTCTACCGCCTGAATCAAGGCCCCATCGCCACCACACTTGAGAACAAGCGCGAACCGTTTCTGCCCGTTGAGATGTCGCCGCCCGGCCGCAACGTCTACCCGTGGGGCATCACGAAGGAAGAGACGGAAGCTTTCCTCGCGGCGCGACCCGACAGGCGCGACTCGATTCTCGATCTCCGCACCGTTGTGCGCCGCGCCACCGCCGAGAACTTGCAGCGCGATCTCGGCAAGCTCAAACAGTATCCGGCGCTGGCGACGCTTCACCCGAAATTGCAACCTGATTTGGAGGGAATCTCCGCGCGCCCCGACGCGAAGAATTTGTACGCCGTTCCTTACTCCGTCGCCTATGCAGATGAACTCGTTCGCGCGCACGGTTTGATGAACGAAGCGGCCGATGCGGTCGAGAAGGACGACGAAGAATTTGCGCGTTACCTGCGCAACCGCAGCCGCGATTTGTTGTCAAACGATTACGAGTCGGGCGACGCCGCGTGGATCACGGGTCGCTTCAAAAACTTGAACGCACAGATCGGCGCTTACGAAGTTTACGACGACGAACTCTACGGTGTGAAAACCTTTTTCGCCTTCAGCCTCTTGAGCACGCGGCGCGCCGAGACGGACGAACTGCGCAAAGCGATGCGGGGCTTGCAGTCTCTCGAAGATTCGCTGCCATATGAGCGTCATAAGAAGGTGAGAGAAGATATTCCCGTCGGCGTCTACGATGTGATCGCCGACTTTGGACAATCGCGCGGCGGTAACACGGCGACCATCCTGCCGAACGAAAGTTACCTTGCCCGCCGCTACGGTCGCACCATCCTGCTGCGCTCAAACATCATGCGCAACCCCGACATTTTTCAAGGTACGAACCGCGCTTGGGAGGAGGCGGTCGCACCCGCGCACCGCAGTGAACTCACATCTGATAGCAACTTCTACCGCACGCTCTGGCACGAAGTCGGACACTACCTCGGCGTGGACACGACGAAAGACGGGCGCGATCTCGATACGGCTCTCGAAGAAAATTCAAGTTTGTTGGAGGAGATGAAAGCCGATCTCGTTTCGCTCTACGTCGCCGACGCGCTACAAAAACAGGGTTACTACACGTCCGCACAACTCCGCAGCGTCTACGCGAGCGGCATCAACCGCGTGCTGCAAAACAACCGTCCGCGCCGCGAACAGCCCTACAACACAATGCAGCTTATGCAGTGGAACTTCTTTCTCGAAAACGGGTTGCTGAGTTTCGATCCGCAAACCAAAAAGCTTGGCATTAACTACGACAAATACCACGACACAGTGGGCAAGCTGCTGGCGAAGGTGCTCGAAGTGCAACACGCGGGCGACAAGACGGCCGCCAATCGCTTCATCGAACAATACACAAAATGGGATGAAAACCTGCACGGCGTGGTGGCGAAAAACATCCGCGAACAACAGCAGTATCGTTTTCGTCTTTTCAAGTACGCCGCGCTCGGCGAATGAGCGGATGATGTTCCTTAGGAGTGCAAAACAGAATCGTGCGACGTATCGCAATTCTGTAGGGGCAACCCTTGTGGTTGCCCGCGACTTGAATGACACGAATCGCTTTCACCGCGCAGTACGACGGCGACGAACAGGTTTATGTGATTCCGGCGGCGAGCCGCAACAGTTGACTTACTACCCGGCGCGTTTGTGACATCAGCAACTTGCAAAAAAAATGAATCAACTTACGGCAAAATGTGTCAACCCGTGTCGTCCATCATAGATAGTGCGGTCAAGGTGGGCAAAGTCTGAGGACATGACGCCGGACGCGGGATGAAGTTTTACCGGAGTGCGAGAGCGATCTTGTCCGGTTGCTGTGTAAGAGTTAATTAACGCGCGTAATAATTTCCCCTCTAAAACCTTTAAGAGCGCGCCCATACAAACATTTAGAAAAGAGGACAGTGCGGCTGATAGACGATTCGGATGTGAGTTGCTCCTGCCAACCTCAAAGCCGTCGTCTGGCATCTATTGATGTGAGTGGGGGACGGAGAATTCATCCGCCGGTTGTTTCCGAAATTTTTATGAGTCGCGCCGTCCACGTAATCAAAGCCGGGCGTTTGGTTTGATAAAGAACCGGGTGTCTTCGTCCGCCCATTTCAAAATGGAGAGTGTTTGCGATGCAAATGTCACCGAGCCAAAAATCTTTCTGTTGCGCCCTGCGCGCGCTAACAGTCGTTTTAGCGTTGACAGTTACAACATCGGCGCAAGAAATCGCCGACCGAAGCGGAATAGCGAACGTCGAGATCAAGAATTTCGGACGGATGGATGAACGCTTCTTTCGCGGCGCGCAACCTAAGACGGAAGAAGATTTCAAAGCCCTCGCCGCTCTCGGCATCAGAACTGTTATTGATCTCCGCGACGATCCGAAGAAGAATGAAAGAACGATGGTCGAATCTCTGGGGATGAGATACGTTCACATTCCGATGATCTCGAAGAAGTATCCGACGGAAGAAGTGGTGCAGGAGTTTCTGAAAGTCGTAAACGATCCGGCGACGGGTAAGTTCTTCGTCCACTGCGCGGGCGGGCGTCACCGCACGGGCGCGATGGGCGCGGTGTACCGCTACCACTTCTATGATTGGAACTTGGAGCAGGTTTACAATGAGATGAAACAGTACGACTTCTACACGCGCTGGGGGCACGGAAGCTTCAAGGTTTTCGTAGAAGATTACCACGAGCGTATGCAGGCAAGCAGAAATCTTAACCGCCCCGTGTTGGTCGCCCCGATTGGAAACGAGCGGAAGCGTTAACGCCGGAGCTAACCGGCGCGCCGACACCCCGATTGATAAAAGTCAAGCTGATTGCGCGTCCGGTTCATCGACTTGTTAAGCTGCTGGCTACTAACCGGTCTGCGATGTGCGCCACTGTGCTGCCCTCCGGGCGATTTCTTTGATGAAACCATCTTTGCCATCCATATATCCGTCTATGCTCTGCGGGTGTTCCTCCGCCAACTTCCTCTTTAGCTCACTGTATCTTTGTGCATCACCGCGGTGAGCAATCATGTAGTCGCGGAACGCTAAGTGACGCTCTACCTCCGCTGAGCCTGCCTCAAA
>JACCYN010000210.1 GCA_013696465.1 Pyrinomonadaceae bacterium | reverse complement strand
CATATACGAGGCTTACAAGACGTATATGAAAGTCAACGACACGATTCGCGCCGCCGCGACCGAAGCCATCGGCACGGCGACCGACGACGAAGCGAAACTCCAAAACCTTTTCAACTTCGCCCGCGCGCGCGTGAAAAACATATACGCCGACGAAGCCAATTTAACTTCCGAAGAGCGACAAAAGTTAAAGGACAATAAAACTCCGTCCGACACTCTGAAGCAAGGCATGGGTAGCGAGCAAGACATTGATCTTCTCTTCGGCGCGCTCGCCGCAGCCGCCGGTTATGATGCGCGCGTCGTCACGCTTGTTGATCGCAGCGACATGTTCTTTAACCCGAACTTTACGGACGATTATTTCATGTATCCGACGAACGTCGCCGTGCGCGTCGGAAGCGAATGGAAGTTTTTCGATCCCGGCGCGTCGCACCTTCCTTACGGGATGCTTCCGTGGGGAGAAGAGGGCGTCGGCGCGCTCGTCTCCGACCCAAAAGAACCCGCTTTCGTGAACACCGCAGTGTCGCCCGCGAGCAAATCTTTAGAACGACGCACGGCGAAGTTGAGCCTCACCGAAGACGGCACGCTCGAAGGCGACGTGCGTATCGAATACACCGGACATCTCGCCGCCGAAAAGAAGGAGATTTTCGACGACGACTCACCGGCCGAGCGCGAAGAGTCTGTTCGCAAGGAAATCAGGGGACGCATGAGCACGGCTGAAGTCACGAACATTGGGTTGGAAAACTTATCCGATCCGTCCAAACCGCTCATCGTCACCTACCGCGTGCGCATCGCCGGTTACGCGCAACGCACCGGCAAGCGGCTCTTCATTCACCCGGCGTTTTTCCAATCTAATAAGGCCGCGCTTTTCCCGACGACCGCGCGCAAGTATCCCGTCTATTTCCCGTATAACTGGTCGGAACACGACACGGTGCGCATCTCGCTGCCCGCTGGTTTCGCGCTCGACAATGCCGAAGCGCCGCAATCACTTTCGGGCGGGCCGCTTACTTCCTACACCGTCCGCGCCGCCACCGCCGACAACGGTAAAACTTTAGTTTACGAACGGCGTTTCCAATTCGGTACGACCGAAGTGCTCACCTTCGACACTGCGACGTATCCGAAGTTGAAAATATATTTCGACGGAATTCAGGAACAAGATAAACACACCATCACGCTCAAGTCCGTCGCCGCGTCCGAGTAGCAGAGTACTGATAAAGGAGAAAATTATGAACTTACGAAAACTTCTCCAGAGAGTTTGCTTCCTCTTCCTCCTGCTCGCATGTTTCTGTGCGAACGCATCGGCGGTTGGCGGCGACGAAGTTCCTCCGGCTTGGCTGCGGCAGGCGGCCATCGTAAACGCGCCAACGTATGACCGGGAGGTGCCCGGCGTGGTGCTTCACGATGAAGAGCGCATCACCATCGCGGCTGACGGTCGCATCACGCGCACGGTGCAATACGCCGTTCGGGTGCTTAATCGCAACGGGCGCAATGCGGCGCGCGCCGTCGAAGGTTATGAAACGGATTCCGGCAAAGTGCGCGAGATGCGCGCGTGGCTGATCAGATCAACCGGCGAAATTAAACGCTTCGGCAAAGATGAAACAGCAGACGTGGCCGCCGGAGGCAACAACCTTTATGCCGAGTCGCGCGCCCGCATCATCTCCGCCGTTGATCAATCCGATGCGGGATCAATTTTCGGCTACGAAGCCACGATTGAAGAGAAATCTTTTTTCGCGCTCATCGAACACAGCTTTCAATCGCGCGCTGCTTTCGACGGACGTTTGCCCATGCTTGTCTCGCGTCTCGTGTTGACTCTGCCCGTCGGCTGGGCGGCTTCAAGCATCACGTTCAATCACCCGAAGATTGATGCGAATCTCTCCGGCTCAACCTACACATGGGAACTGCGGAATCTTCCGCCGATTGACCCCGAACCCGCCAGCCCCGAAGTCACCAACATCGCTCCGCGTTTAGCCATCAACTACTCGCCGCCAAACGCAAATGCTAAATCTGCCGACGCGCGCTCCTTCTCGAAGTGGACTGACGTTTCGCGCTGGTACACGGAACTAAGCGACGCGCAGGCTGCGCCCGACGCGGCGATCACCGCGAAGGCACGCGAACTCACGGCAGGCGCCCGCACCGAATTTGAGCGTGTTGCTGCCATCGGCCGCTACGTGCAGAGATTGCAGTACATCTCGATCCAAATCGGCATCGGGCGCTTCCGCCCGCACACCGCTGCCGAAGTTTTCGCACGCTCCTACGGCGACTGCAAAGACAAAGCGATCCTGATGCGCTCGATGCTTAAAGCGATCAACCTTGAGTCTTACCCGGTCTTGATCTTCGCAGGCGATCCGTCCTACGTGCGCGAAGAATGGGCGTCGCCCACGCAGTTCAATCACTGCATCATCGCTGTCAAAGTGAGCGAGGAGACGAAAGCCGCGACCGTGATGCAACACCCAACCTTAGGTCGCCTGCTCATCTTCGATGCCACCGACGACAACACGCCCGTCGGCGATCTTCCCGACCACGAACAGAACAGCTTCGCGCTCGTCGCCGCCGGAGACACAGGCGCGCTCCTGCGGATGCCGCAAACTCCGCCCGATAGCAACACACAAGAACGAAACGTCGAAGCGCAACTCGGCGCCGACGGTTCGCTCACGGCGCACGTCAGCGAACGCTCAACCGGACAAGCAGCCGCCGCCGAACGCGCGATGTTTCGCCAGCTCGCCCGCCCCGATTACTCGAAGATCATTGAAACGTGGATCACAGAGGGCGCGGCGGGAGCGGTGTTGTCAAAGATCGAACCGACCGACAACATGACTCAAAATCGTTTCGCGCTCGACGTTACTTTCACCTCACCGCGCTACGGTCAAGTGATGAACAACAGCCTGCTCGTCTTCAAACCCGCGATCATCTCACGGCGCAATTCGCTTCCGCTGACCGCCGCGCGCCGCAAACATCCCGTCGTGCTGAGAAGTCATGCTTACACTGAAACGGTGCGCGTGAAACTTCCGGCGGATTTTGCCGTTGACGAAATGCCGGATGCGGTAAAACTTGAAACGGCGTTTGGCTCTTACAACACAAACTTTGAGGTCAAGGACGGTCATCTCGTTTTCACCCGCGCCCTCGTTGTGCGCAACGCGACGCTTCCCGCCGAGCAATATGCAACGGTGCGCAGTTTCTTCGAGCGCGTGCGCGCCGCCGAGCAAGCGCCCGTCGTGCTCGCAAGGAAATAAAACTGCTGAACCACCTGATTAATTGCAGTTAATGAGAAAGGCTGCTGATACTCATGTGAGTATCAGCAGCCTTTCCGTTTCATACTTGCTATTTGATTAACCGAGCACGCCGCGAAACTTCGCCGCGTTCGCCGCGTAGCCGGGAAAAATCTTCGTCAGATTGCGGCTGCCGAGATGTTTCTGTGCGACTTCGCCGAACACGTCGCGGAAGTCGGTTGTGAGCGCGAGGTCGCGCCCTTCGTACAACTGTTCGGACTTCAAACCCGGCCACTGCCCGTGCACACGCCCGCCGCGCGCCGCGCCGCCAATGACAAACATCGCGTTAGCATGACCGTGGTCTGTTCCGCGCGTGCCGTTCTCGCGCGCTGTGCGTCCGAACTCCGACATCGTGAGAACAACTACGTCGTTCATGCGCGCCGCGCCGAGATCGGTAACGAGAGCATTGATGCCTGCGCCTAATTCCGCGAGGCGCAGGGCGAGTTGACCGCGCGCCGCGCCTTGATTGATGTGCGTGTCCCAGCCGCCGATGTCGGTGAAAGCAATTTCGAGTCCGACTCCGGCTTTGATCAGTTGCGCGATCTGCAACAAGGAATCGCCGAAGCGACCGCGCGGGTATTGCGCGCCGTTTTCAGGTTTGTATTGCGCGGGGTTAACGCGCTTCAGGTAGTTCACCGCTTCAAAGGTTTCGCGTCCCGTGCCCGACAACGTATCGCCGACGGTTTGTTCATATATAGATTCAAAACCGCCCTGCACGTTCGCCGAAGCGTTTCCGGCGCGGATGGTAAAGTCGTTGAGATTAGAGATCGCAAGGGCGGGCGCGCGCCCCTGCAACGTGCGCGGCGTGTTCTGCGTCATCGAGACGGCGCGAAACGGCGATTGCTTATCTTTAGGATCGTGTTGAAGCAAGCGGTTGAGCCAGCCGTCCTGTGTTGATTTGACGCCGGGCGTGGCCGACTCCATGTAATCCTGCGCGTCGAAGTGTGAGCGCGTCGCGTCGGGCGATCCGGCGGCGTGCACAATCCCAAAGCGCTTCTCATCCCACAGTGGTTTCAACATCCGCAGCGACGGATGAAGACCAAAAAAGCCGTCCAAGTCAACGGCCGTGTCAGCCGCCGCTCCTGCGGTGACAACGCCGCGCGGTTGCGCGATGGCGAGCGTCGGGCGCATCCCGTAGTAAGCCGCTTCGCCGTGCGGCACGACCATGTTGAGTCCGTCAACTGCGCCGCGTTGGAAAATTGCGATCAAAGTTTTGCGTCGTCCGCCGCTTGCGATTGCTCCGTTCTGTGCGAGCGCCGCGCGACCGAGAAACGACGGCAAGCTGCCCGCGAAACCCAATCCGGCGACGGCGACCGCGCCCGAACGCAAGAAGAATCTTCTGTTAATGCCCATCACTCTTTACCTCTGACTTTGAATGAAACTTTTCAACGCTTCCTAATAAGCAATCTGTGTTTGATTGCGCGCTTTACTGCCTTTGAAACTCAGGCGAACCGGTGATCAAGGCCGCGACGCGGCTCATCATGCTCAGGTCGCCAACGGGTGGGCTCGTGGCTTCCCTGTTACGCCGACCTCGACCTTCCGGTTGCGGAAGCATCGCAACGTCCATCTCGCTTGTTTCGTTTTGTGTGATAGCGGTCGCGCTCGTCGTCGTTTGTGGCGAATTCAACTGTCGCAACAACGCCGCTTTTGTTTTCTCCGAAACGTCGCCGCGCAACAACAGATTCGAGAATTGATCGATCATGCGTCGCTTGTCCGCGTCCGTCAGATTGTTTCCCGCGTTGCCGCTCGCCCCGAAGCGCGCGAGGTCAACGCGCGTGTTCGGAATGCGATTGCCGGTGAGAGCTAGAGCGTAATTGAGACGTTCGAGCAGCGCGCCCGTATTGACCCACGCTTCGGCTTTGTCGGGATAACCCGTCGGAGCTTGATAGCCGTAGAGCGGTTCGCCCATTTTAGCGATCCGTTGATGAATCGCGGGGCCGCCGTTCGTCTCGCCGCCGAAGGCGCGGATCGCGCTTACGGCATACTCGAAAGGCGTCTTGATCTTCGCGCGGTAATTTTCCGGCGCGTTAAACTCCGGCGAAGCGAAGATCGCGCGCAGGGTTTGGCGGATGTCGCCGTCGGATTTTGTGAAAGCGTCAGCGACGCGGGCGACGAGTGCGGGTGAAGGCTCATCGGCAACGAAGCGGCGGCTCAACTTCGTGGCGATAAACTTCGCGGTCGAAGAATGACGCGCGAGGATGTCTAAAACTTTCAAGCCGTCATTGATACCGCCGCCCGCCGGAATTTTGTGACCGAGCACAATCTTCTCTCCGTCGTCGTGCGTGCGCGCGTTGAAGACGAAAGTTCCGGCGCGTTCCGTGTCAATGAGTCCGGTGCGTGCCGCCGCGCCGCGCGGATCGAGGATCGTCCAGCCCGTGAAGCAACGCGCGACCTCAACGATGTCTTTCTGCGTGTAGCCGCCGTCAACGCCAAGCGTGTGGAGTTCCATCAACTCGCGCGCGTAGTTTTCGTTGATGCCGCGCTGTCTGCGTTGCGCTTGCGGCATACGCTGTTGCGTCATTTGACCTTGCCCCATCGCTCCTTGCGGCGAATTCGGGTTAACTTGCGCGGCGCGCTGCTCGTCCACGTTTCCCATGTTCCCGCGCAGACCTCGGTTGCGCCGGAGCGGATTGCGTTCGCGCATCATGCCCGGCTGATCGCCCGTCCGGTTGCGCCGCATTCCTTCGAGCATCTGACGGCGATTGCCGCCGCGCGCGTTGGGGCTGACGCTCTGGAAATTATCGAGATAGAAAAGCATCGCAGGGCTTTGCGCGGTCGCCTGCAACAGCTCGCGGAATTTGCCGAAGGTGTGCGGGCGGATCGTGTCGCGATCGTAGGCGGGCAGCAGCCACTTGTCCGCGCCCTTGTTGGCGAAGATGTTGAAATGATTCGTCCAGAAATCAACCATCACTTCCTGCAACTGCCGTTCGCTATGGGCGGCGCGAATGATGCGCGAAGCTTGCAACTGCGCGGTGATCGCAGCGGGCGGCTGTAGATCGTTTTCGCGCATGTACTCGCGGATCGCTTGGCGGTAATCTTTTTTGTCAGCCGCCTCATCGCCGCGCGCCGCGCCGCCCGTCGCAGCTTCCGGCGTTGTCATCGCGCCGTTCGCCGCCGGAGCGTTCTGATTGTTCATCGCGCCGTTTTGATTGTCGCGATTTTGCATCATCGCGGCGAGGTCGGCGGGCAATTCGCCGCGACGTTGCAGTTGGCGAAGTAGTTGACCGGGAGCCGGAAACTTTGCGTAAAGCTCGGCGGTCGTCATCGTCAGCGCTGGCAACCGGCGCAGCTTCGCATCCACAGCAGCATCCGCAATCGCGTCGGGCTGTAGCTGCCCCTCAATGTACCGCTCAACCCCCATCGCCTTCACGCGCTCAACGTCGCCGGGGCGCGCGCCGAAGCCGAGGCGATTAAGCACATGCACAATGCGTTGCTCTTCGCTCATCCGGGCAGTTTGCGCTTCGGCGTTCGTCACTCCCACAATCAAAGTGTTAGCGACGAGTGCGAGCATGACGGCGAACGTCGCGGCTTGCCGCGCGGCGCGGTTGAAAGAGTTAAAAAGTCGTGGTTGGTTGCGGCTAAATGCTTTCATAAACGTGCCTTTGATCTTAACTGACGGGATTTTGCGGGCAAGCGCGCGAGAAACTTCTGCCTTGCACGTAACTTTAGACGCTCTCGTTTTGTTTCTGGTTGGAAAAATGTACAGGCGTGATTGTTAATACTTCGTGTGAGCTACCAATCCGGCCCCGTTGAAAATTTCTCTGCGCCTGCTGGCGGCGACCATTTGCTTTCGGGTTGGTAATGTTGCCAAACAGCACGGGCGATAGCACGAATCGCGGTATCTTGCTCGTTTTCCCTTATGATGCGCGTATCTTGTGCTTCTTTGGTGTAAATAGTTAGCACATACGTGCCGGATGGAGCATGAACGATGGCAATATCTGAGCGTGAATGTTTTTCCACACCGCTTTTACTCGCAACTACAACTGATGGCGGAATCTGACCGGCGATGCCGTCGTCGAAATACTGATGGTTCAGAATACGATGCATCTCATCACAGGCCGCAGGTGTTCCAGCTTTACCTTCGGTAATCATTTCCATCAGCAAGCGCATCTCGTTCGGTGTTGAGACGCCCATCCCCCATTGATTGTATTGCTCTAAGAGTTTGCGGCGTGCGGCGTCATCTCTCCACACAGCTTCGCTTACCGGATAGGGAACATTAAGCCGCGTATTCTTCACATTATGTCTGCTTAACCAATCATTGATTGCGGTATTCGAGCCAATCGCTTTCAGCACCATGCGAGTCGCCGTGTTATCGCTGGCAGTAATCATAAAGTGCAAAAGTTCTTTGAGAGTGACCTGCTTACCGATTTGATAATTTCGCAGAAAACCTGTTCCGCCACTTACCTCATCTTCGGTTAAGGTAAACTTTTGGTAGTAATTTAATTCTCCCTTTTCGACTTTCTCCATTGCTACGCAAAGCATAGCAACTTTGATGGTGCTGCCTGTTGGAAATTTTTCGTCGCCACGTAACTCCAATCGATCCTTCGTTTTCAAATGGCGCAAGCTAACGCCAATCTTGCCATGAAAGCTGTTGGCGATTGCTTCCAACTGCCTTCGCAAGTTATTCAGGTTAGGAGACGCATAGCAAAGGCGCGCAGGAAAAACTGCAATCAGCATCGCAATAGCAGTCAACGATGCCGTAATGTGTTTGAAGATGCAGCTATTATTTGGTTTTTTCATAGCCATTCAGCAGAAACACAACGAGTATCCTACCGCGCAGTTCGAGAGACTGGCCGCGGATAGCTGACCGGGCTGCGATTGCCTTGTCTGTCAACCGAGCGCACACCGAAGAAGTAGTTATCTTTCGACATGCCGCGCATCGTGAATGACGTGACGTTGCCGACGGCGCGCGAGTTCGTCCATAGTGGCGCGGACGTTTCTCGCCAGACGATTTCGTAACCCGCGAGGTCGGGTTCGGTGTTCGCCGTCCAGCGAATCTCCGTATCGTTGGTGAGTTGTCCGGTGACGATGCTGACGCCTTTCGGTCGCGCCGGGGCGAGCGCGAGCGAGGCGAGCGCGGCGGCGTTGATGCGCGCCACCGTTGCGATGTAACCGTAGTCAACGAACTGCGGCAGATCGCCGTAAGCGATTCCGTTTTCCGTGCGCACGTTTTGATGTTGGTGGCGGTAATCTTCGTTCGGTTCGGTAAAGCGGACGGCCGCAAAGCCGCGTTCGAGAAATGGGATGTGGTCGCCGCCGCGCCCGTAGCGATCACGACGATAGATGATCTGCACGCGGGCTTCCGGTACATAACGCTCGCCCACGTCTTTAATGAAGCGCGCGAGTTGACGCGCACTCGAATCGTTTTCGCCGCCGACGCTGCGGCGCGTCGCGGCTTCCTGCGTCGTTTCGTTCGACGGCACGCCTTCACTAAAGACGCGCACCGTCCGGCGGTCTTGCACGCCGTTGCCTCCAACAGTGTTTCCGACGATGTCGTTCGTAAACATCGCTTCGATGTTCATGCCGCGTTGCTTCGCTTGTTCCGCAAAGTAAGTCGCGCCGAGCAAGCCTTGCTCTTCGCCTGCCACCGCCATGAAGATTACAGTCGCCTCGAACTCACGCTTCGACATCACGCGCGCCATCTCGACGACGGCCGCCGTGCCCGACGCATCGTCGTTCGCGCCGGGCGCGTCGCACTCCGCGTCCGTCGGACTCGTGCACATCGAATCGTAATGCCCGCTCACGACGTAGACGCGATCTGCCGACGCGGGTTGCGAGCCGCGCAGCGTGGCGACAACGTTTGTGATCATCGTCGGGCGGGGCACGCGCCCCTGTGGTGGCGGAGCGGCCGGTTGCTCGAAAGTCTGCTTCTCGACGGTGAGGCGTCCCCGCGAGCTTTGCGCGATCTGTGTAAACTCGCTGTAGAGGTAATCGCGCGCCGCGCCGATGCCGCGCGTCGGATTATCTTGCGCGGAAAGCGTGTTGCGCGTGCCGAAGGCGACGAGGCGACGCACGATGCGCTCGATGTTGCGACGGTCGATCTCGGCTAACATACGTCTAATCTCCGCGTTGGAGCGAGATGTCTGCAGCGGATCAACATCAATGCCCGCACGTAGAGGCGCGTCATTACCCCGGCGTGTTTGGTTGCGTCCTCTCGTCCCGCGCCGCTGCGCATCGGCGACGAACCCAAGCGGCGATACAACAATGAGAAGTATGAAGAGGGCAATTGTAAAATTAAGCGTGCGAGGAAATGGCTGGACGAGATTCATCGTTAGTGAACTCCTTAATTGTAAGTTCGGGCGGCAAGTCGGTAAGAGCGCTCTCAGTTTAACTCTTTCGTCGGAGAGACGGCTAGACGGAGGCGGAAGATTTTAGCTTGTAGTGAAGATAAGGCTTAAGTCGTAAACGGCGAGCGAGCAGATATGATTGTTTATCAGGGGCAGATTTCAACGGATGCGGTAAGCGCGATTATTGAGGCGGACGATGATCTCGCCGCCGAGTTCGTTGGCGATGCGGCGCAAGGCGGGTTCATCGGCGGCGAGAGCGCGAAACTGTTCAGAATTGCGCGTGATGTTGATCGTGCTCATCGAAGAATTGTAGTCAGCGTCGATCCACACATTGTTCTGCCGCCGGAAACGGCGACCGGCGACGGTGCGCGTTTCGGCAACTCTGATTTGATCGTCGCTACGGTCTTCGCTTGTCGGCGGAGTCGCGCGCCCGCGCCTTTGACGTAAAGCGTTTCGCTCCTTTTCAGCAGCCGTCGGCGCGGCGGACGCTCTGTTTGCCGCATCGCTTTGAGTTGCGCGCTGCGCGTTGACGCCTTCTCCGCTTGACGCAGGATTCTGGCGCGACTCGTTTGTATTTGACCCTGAGCGCGCAACATCAGCCGCGCCCGCAACCGACACTGACTCCTCCACGCTATTGGATGTTGGCGGCGCAGATGCCGGGCGGCGCGCAGCTTCAGCAAGTTCAGTCGACGTGGTGGGACGTTGAGCGGCGGGTGGCGGGGGAGGAGGCGCGGCAGCAGTAGGAACAGAATTCGGTTGCGTTTGGGGGCGCGACTTTGATTCTTTATCGTTGCGCGCAATCGTTTCATTTTCGGGCGCGCTATCCTGTGGCGAAGCAATTTGAGTTTGCGCGGAATTGGTATTAGTTGTCGCTGAGTCCCTGTTTGCGGCAGGCGGCGCGGTGTTGGCGGCAGTCGTTCCTGTGTTCGCGTTTTCGGGTGCGGTGGGCATGTTCAATGCGGGTTCTTCCCTTTGTTCGCGCAACGCGATGAGAGAGTCGTCTCGACGGTCGGTTCGCGTCAGGAAAAACGCCGCGACGCAGACGAGCAGCAAAGCGAAAGCCGGAACTCCGAAGCGCAAGACGGGTTGGGAGAAAAGCCGCGCGAAATGTTTGCGCCAATCACGCGACGCGAACGGCTGAACCGCGATCTTATCCTCAGCGGTCGCCGCAACAACAGAATCGGGAGCGAGCGCGAGGGCAGTTAAGCTTGCACGACAACGATCACAAGCGGCGAGGTGAACGGTGTAGCGCGCGCGGGCGGCGGCGGGTAAAACATTTTCTGCGTAGAGATTCAGATCGTCGGCATCGAGATGCGCAAGTGTATCTCCTGCGACGTTTCCGCTTTGGGTTTCGCCGTCGGAAAGGCGCGCCGCCGCGCTGGATTCGCTTCGCGCAAACCCGCGCAACAAAGAATCTGCTTTGTGATCGAAATTGGAATTCATCTTATTCCCCGATAAACCGCCTTCGCCGCGCAGTCACCTTAATGAACGCTTGAAGCTTCTCGATCTTGCGCCGTTTCACCTTTGCGAGTTGACCGATTCGCCCTCGTACATTTGAACAACTGCCGCCTTCCTTTTCAAATCTCTAATCACTGTTTTCGCTCTTCGCTTGAAATCCGGCCCGGCGCAAAGAGCGAGCGCAGATCAAATTCGACATGCGCTTCCGCATCGGAGAAGAGTTGCGCAGTTTCCTCCGACGTCCAACCGTATTGAGACGTTAAAGCTTCTTCGACGCCGCTTCTCACCTCCGCGTGTACGCGCTGGAGACGACGGCTCGCCGTCGCCTCATGCACGCCCAAAACTTTTCCGGCTTCACGCAACGGCAGATCGTCAAAGTAGTAAAGCTTAACGAGCAGACGATCTTCGGCGGACAAGCGATTTATCACTTCCCGAAGAGCCGATTGCAGATCGCGCGTCGCGCGCTCGGCCGCAAGCGTTCTTTCGGGATCAACCGCGCGATTAACGGCGAAACTTTTGTGCTCCGCGTTCTCATCGCTCAAGCGATCAAAATCCGCGTCATCTTCCGTCTGCACGAAGCGCGACGTGCGGCGGTGTCTGTCTACAGCCAGTTGCGCGACGATGGCGCGCAACCAACCGCCGAGCGAGCCGCGCCCTGAATAATAACCGAGCTTGCCCGTCCGCTTTCCCTCGTCGTTCTGCCGCAGCCCGTAGAGTTCAGCCCAGATTGATTGCGCTAGTTCTTCCGCTTCTTCGTTGTTTGAACTTGCGCTTCTCGCCGCCGCGCGCACCGTCGCGCCGTAAATCTTCATCAGATCGTTCCACGCCGCTTCGTCTCCCGCTTCGCACGCGAGCACAAGACAAAGTTCATCGGCGCGGATGGAATCGAAAAAATCTGTGACGACTTTTGCCTTCGGCTGCGGCTCGTCGCGTAAAAGGTATTTTTCGAGAATCTGCCGGAGATGTTTTGCAAGCAAAGCGACGTTGACGTTGCGTTTGTTCGCGGCGCGCGAGAGTAACGCCCGCGCCGCACGCTCCACCAACTCATCGTGTTCATGTGCCGTCTTCCGGCTCATATACGTTGCACTCTAACGTGAGATTCCGCGAGTTTCATGCTATCACGGATCGGCTGAACAGCGTTCGGACATCCGCTTTGACACGCTTTGTGAGCGTAGGATACAGTCTGGGGGAATTTTGATTTTAGATTCGCACCTTCGACTTTGTAATTGCAAGTTTGCAATCTGAAAATGGCTTGTTTAATTCCGGCAATCAAAAATCTTACTTATGCTTCGCGTTACGGAAATTTTCCGCTCCATTCAAGGCGAGTCAACGCACGCCGGGCGTCCGTGCGCCTTCGTGCGTCTGACGGGCTGCCCGATGCGCTGTGTTTGGTGTGATTCGGCGTATACGTTTACGGGCGGCGAGCGAATGACGATTGACCAAGTGTTGGAGCAAGTGCGCGCGATGGGTTGTCGGCTCGTCGAAGTGACGGGCGGCGAACCGCTCGCGCAAAGAGAGGCTTTCACCTTTGTCGAAAGATTGTGCGACGAGAATTACGAAGTGCTCGTGGAAACCGGAGGCTTCATTTCAACTGAGGGTTTGGACGAGCGCGCGCACGTTATTCTCGACGTGAAATGTCCGGCATCGGGCGAAGTCGAACGTAATCATTGGGCGAATCTCGAACGTCTGCGCGCGGACAAAGATGAAATCAAATTTGTGGTCGCCGACGAAGCGGATTGGAAGTTTGCCCGTGAAGTGATCAATCGTTACGACCTCGAACGACGCGCGCGTGCCGTGCTTATCTCACCCGTGTGGACGACGATTGATCTCAAAGAGATGGCGGATTGGATTTCAGGGAGCGGCATGAACGTGCGGATGCAATTGCAGATGCACAAAACGATTTGGGGTGTGGAGGCGCGCGGCGTGTGAGCGGAGGGATGAAATTCTAAGATGGGCGGCAGTAACGAAGAGGTGAAAACGGATGAGTTTGATTCATCGCTCGTCATTCATCCTTCGTTGCTTGCAGTCTGCCTCGTTTCGGGCGGAATGGATTCGTGTGTGACGGCGGCCGTTGCGCGCGAGGAAAACGAAAGGCTGGCGTTTCTTCACGTCTCTTACGGGCAGCGCACGGAGCGGCGCGAGCGCGAAGCTTTTGAACAACTTTCGGATTACTACGAAGCGTCCGCGCGCCTCGTCGTCTCACTCGAAAGTCTCGCGCGCATCGGCGGCTCGTCTCTGACGGATGAACGGCTGGCGGTGGCGGAAGCCGATCTCAACAACAGAAGCGTGCCGACGAGCTACGTGCCTTTTCGCAACGCGCACCTGCTGGCAACGGCGGTGAGTTGGGCGGAGGTGCTAAAGGCGGGAAGCATCTACATCGGCGCGGTCGCCGAAGACTCTTCGGGCTACCCGGATTGCCGACCGGAATTTTACGAAGCGTTTCAGAAAGCGATCAACACGGGCACGCGCCCCGAAACCGCGATTGAGATTCGCACGCCGGTGATCGCGCTGCGCAAGTCCGAGATCGTCCGGCGCGGACTCGCGCTTCATGCGCCGCTCGAATTAACTTGGTCGTGTTACGCGGAGGAGAAACGCGCTTGCGGGCGTTGCGATTCGTGCGCGTTGCGGCTGCGCGCATTTTCCGAAGCCGGAATCTCCGATCCCATCCTTTATGCATAAATTCAACTTGAGGAGTTAAACGAAGGTGAAAAATTTGATTTTAACGAAAAGCTGCCGTGCTGCTTCTCTAATCGTGCTGACCCTTTCGTTCTTGCTGCTGCTTCCAGAGCAAAGAGTCGCGCAACAACGACGAGGAACGTCTCCGCGCTCACGGACGCGAAGCAATTCCGCGCCGCTACCCTCAATCGCCCCGCTCCCCGTGAACGCCGATCCATTCGCCGCGATTGAGAGCGAAGTGGACGAAGGGCGCGCCTTCAACTTAACTTTCACTCGCACAAAACTAGATGAGCTCGCCGCCGCGACCGCTCAAGTGGCGATGCGTGACGGCACGCTGCTGGTGCGGATGCGCGCCAAGAAAGTGCCTCAGCCTTCGCGTTTCGGCGTGCCGCGCTATGCGCTATGGGCTTATATACCGAATTATAAGGTGAAGTTTTATATTGGGGATTTGCCCGTCACGTCTTCCTCCTCGGTAGGGCGCGGCGAATCCGACAGCGCCTACCGCTACGTCGGCTTGCCGCGTGATGCTGTTTTCGGCGGCTTGATCTTGACGGCCGAACCCATCCGTTACACGCCCATCGTTACCGAAGCTTTGCGCCCGCTGTTCGTCGCACTCGCGCCTGATGCGAACTTGACTAATGCGGTCGCCGCCACAACTGTTTATGCCGGGACGCCCCCTACTTTCATAGTTACCGTCCCCGCGACGCCGAACAGCAATGAGACGAAACCCTCCCAGTCGCGTGGCAAGGAGCGGCGCGCGAAGCGGAAACGCTCGCGCACGAGCAACGGACGCCGTGCCGATGACGCCCCACGTCCTCGTTAACGTGGCAGAGGCGCGAGGGCGTCCACAATGCCGCGCCCTTAAAGCAGTGCCGACCGCTTCGCGTTGAAGGCGGTAATTAAATCCCCGAAGTGGGCGAACGCGCCGTATGTATTTCGTTTTGCTGAGATTCTGACAACCGACCGCGTATGTGGCGGCATCATAAAAATCGAAACTTTGTTCGCCGCACACGCTGGCGACCCAACCACCACGAGGAGATGAGAACATGTTATCCAAACGATTGTTGAGCTTTTTCTTCGCCGCCCTGCTTGTGAGCGTGTGCGCGACGGCCGTCGCCGCCCAGAATGTTTCGACCGCGACCGGCAGAGTCATCTTGCAGCAAGCCGACGGCAAAAAGGTGCCGCTCAAAGGAGCGACCGTGGCCTTCTACCGCTTAGACGTGAAGGGCGAGTACAAGGCGACGACCGGCGACGACGGACGGTATAGCATCGCCAACATCCCGCGCGCCGGAACTTACGCCGTGATCGTCAGCGGCCCCGGCGCCCAACCGTCATTCGTCCCCGGAATTAAATTGAGCGTCCGCGACGCCAACGACTTCCCCGTGGAGCCGGGCGATGGCAGCACGCCGAGCGACGAACAAATTCAAGAAGCACTCCGTGCCGCCGCAGCGAGCGGCGGGGACGCGAATGCGGTGCGCCGCGCGCGCGAGGAAGACGCGAAAGCCCGCGCCGCTGCCGAACAAGCGCGAACCACTAACGCCAACCTTAACACCATTTTGAAGGCGGGCAATCAAGCTCTCAATAGCAAAAAATATGATGAAGCCATTGCCGCCTACGATCAGGGCATTCAGGCTGACGCGACGCAGGGAGTTTTCTTCAGAAACAAAGCCATCGCGCTTTATGCTCGCGGATTGGATCGTTATAACGCTGCCGTTGCGAACAAAGACGCAGCCGCGAAAAAGGCCGGATTGGAAACCGCCAGAAGCGACATGAAGATGTCCGTCGAGATGGCGGAGAAGGCAGTTGCTGCGGCGCGTGCCGGGAAATCAAGCGCCGCCGGTCAAGGTAACGCTTCCAGCCCGGCCGGAGGAGGAGGCGCGTCTCAAGGTCGCAACGAAGAATTGGAATTTTTAAGTACGCGCGCCGAAAGTTATCGTCTGGCGATGCGCACTAATGCGCAAGTTGACGGCGATGCGGCCGTTAAAGCCATCCAAGAATATGTCGCGGCCGAAACCGATGCCGCGAAAAAGGATAAAGCCCAAGCGGGTCTCGCTCTCGCCATGCTACAGAGTGGTAAAACCGAAGAGTCCGCCGCCCTGTCGCGGCAGATTTTGGCGTCGAATCCAAACAACTTGGACGCGATGTACGTTTACGCTTTGGCGCTCGCTTCAGACGAATCGAAGCTGAACGACGCGCGCGAAGCCTTCCAGCGTTTTATCGCCAAAGCCCCGGAGACGGACGCGCGCAAACAGGAAGCGCAGCAGATCGTTGACGGACTCAAGCCAGCGCCCAATACGAACACGAATCGCGGCACACGCCGTCGGGGTAACTAAATTTTTTACATTCTCCCGTGTTGATAACGGCGCGCGAAGCTTCGCGCGCCGTTATTTTATTTCCCTCAATTCATCGAGATCTTCGCCTCATCCTCAATATAACTTTCACCTTGACACAACCCGAAACCGAAAGCTATTATGTTTTGACAACGATGTTTAGCATTGTTGCGTCTGATTGTTACTCCCTCAAATAATCTCTAAATTCTTCTGAGATTTCGGCGTTCCCTCGCCCCCTTTTATTTCTTCATGTAGCGGATTAAGAGAAACTGATGTCAGCCAAACTCGGCGAAATACTCGTTCGTGAAAATCTTTTAAGCCCCCAGCAGTTGCGCGAGGCGCTTGATTACCAGCGCACGAACGGCGGGCGTCTGGGCTTAAATCTGGTTAAGCTCGGGCTTATCTCAGACGACATGATCACGGCCGTCCTCTCGCGGCAGTACGGTGTGCCGAGCGTCAACCTCGATCTTTTTAACATCGAGGAATCCGTCATCCGCCTGATCACGCGCGAAGTAGCGGATAAGTATTCCGTCCTCCCGCTCT
The DNA here is from genome assembly GCA_013696465.1 of Pyrinomonadaceae bacterium. Lineage (GTDB taxonomy): Bacteria > Acidobacteriota > Blastocatellia > Pyrinomonadales > Pyrinomonadaceae > JACCYN01. The sequence continues at coordinate 14,649 of JACCYN010000210.1, read as the reverse complement.
CGCGCGTCGGCGCCACCTTGACGCTTGCCATGGTTGATCCGACGAACGTCTTTGCGATGGACGACATCAAGTTTATGACCGGGTTGAACATCGAACCCGTCGTCGTCTCCGAGGCGAGCGTGCAGGAAGCGATTGATACTTACTACAGTCAATCGCGCGAAATCGAATTGGTAGGCGCGGCGTCGTCAACCGTCACGGTCCAGAACGGAAACGGCAACGGTTCGTTCACCGACTCGGTGCACTACACACTCGACAAACTAGATTTTGACGATGAGGCGGCGCAAGGACTCGAAGTCATTGACGACAACGACGAGATTGATGTCTCAAACCTCGCGCGCATGAGCGAAGATGCTCCGGTCGTGCGCCTCGTCAACGTTCTCATGGTTGACTCGCTTCGTCGCGGAGCAAGTGACATCCACATCGAACCTTACGAGAAAGATTTACGCATCCGCTTTCGCATTGACGGCGTGCTCTACGACGTGATGCACCCGCCGCTCAGGATGCGCGACGCGCTCATCTCACGCATCAAGATTATGTCGAAGCTCGACATTTCCGAGAAGCGCCTGCCGCAAGACGGTCGCATCAAAATCAAACTCAAGGCGGACGGCAACCGCGCGCGCGAACTCGATTTCCGCGTTTCGACTCTCCCCACTCTTTTCGGCGAAAAGGTCGTGCTCCGACTTCTCGATAAAGAACGCCTCATGCTCGACATGACGCGCCTCGGCTTTGAACCCGAATCGCTCGTCAAATTCCAACGCAACATCGCCAGACCTTACGGCATGGTGTTGGTCACCGGCCCCACAGGTTCGGGTAAAACCAACACGCTCTACTCCGCCCTGCAATCCTTAAATACGCCTGAGACGAACATCATGACGGCGGAAGACCCGGTTGAATTCAACCTCGCCGGAATCAACCAAGTGCAGATGAAGGAGCAGATCGGTTTGAACTTCGCCGCCGCCCTGCGCTCATTTCTGCGTCAAGATCCGAACATCGTGCTCGTCGGCGAAATCCGCGATTTCGAGACGGCCGAGATCGCCATCAAAGCCGCTCTCACCGGACACCTCGTCCTCTCCACCCTCCACACCAACGACGCGCCCTCCACCATCTCACGCCTGATGAACATGGGCATCGAGCCGTTTCTCGTCGCTACATCGGTCAACCTCATCCAAGCGCAGCGCCTCATCCGCCGCGTCTGCGCCGACTGTAAAGTTGAGCAGGCGATGCCTCCCGAAGCGCTCGCCGAGGTCGGTTTCTCGCCGGAAGAGGCGACTCAGCTTAAAACCTACAGGGGGACGGGCTGCCAAACTTGCAACAACACGGGCTATAAAGGACGCATCGGCCTTTATGAAGTGATGGAAATTACGGATGACATCCGCGAATTGATCCTCGTCGGTGCGTCGGCGCTTGAGTTGCGCAAACGCGCGGTTGAAGACGGCATGATCACTCTACGCGGTTCGGGTTTACGAAAAATCCGTGACGGCGTGACGACCATTGAAGAAGTGGTGAGAGAGACGGTGGCTTAAGAGGTTCTTATGAAACGAACTTTAGTAATCGCTTTGGTGATATTCGCGCTCGTGGCAGCGACCGTGCCGATGAACGATTCGTCCGCCCGTTGGCGAGGGCGCAACTCAATTGGCAGAAGCGCTCACTCGAAACGCACCTACCGCAGTCGCCGCGCATTGCTGCAACGCCGTCGCGCCGCCGCGCGCCGTCGCCGCGCGCGACTCATCCGGCGTCGGATGCAGATGGCAAACGCGATCAATCGAAGCGGGCGAAACAGGTTGGCGTTTGCGAATAACCCTTATGAGTCGCAGCAACCATCGGCCGCGCTCAATCACAACCACCTGCTGTGGACGGTTCCCGCTAATTGGAGTCGCGCAGCGGGCTCAAGCGAAACGAAATGGAACGTGCGCGCTGCCGACGGCCGCGTGGTCGGGGCGGCCGTGCTTCGCGCGGTGAGCGTCGCCGAAAACCAAAATGCTTCGTCCATGTCGCGCACGCGCCTCAAACCCATCGGCGGCGTTCCGATCACCACGTTGCGCCGCACAGTCATTGACCGCATGGTGGCATCCGGCGGATGGGTGATCAACGATTGGGTGCGCGAGATCGGCGGGCGGCGCGTCTACATCGTGAGCGCGCAAACGGGACGCCCCGCCGACCCGGCCGCCGCCGCGCAAGCTTGGTCGTTCTACTTCGTCGAGCTTGATAATCGCGTCTACAACCTCGTCACCAACGCCGCGCCAGAGTTCGGTGATCTTTTGGCGGGCGACACAGAAATGCTTGTCGCTTCGTTGCGCGTAAACGGCAACGGCGGTGCACAAACAGCCATGAGCGCAAAATAGAGATTGCTATTCCACAGGCGAACGCGCGTAGACGGCTCGCGCGCGTTCAGCCACTTACGTTAAATCCTTCCCACATCCCCCGACAAGAAATCAGGTATGGATACTAACCAACCCAACGCGCCGCAACTTTCGCTTTCCGATTTACTCAAGAAACTCTCCGAACTTAAAGGCTCGGACTTGCACCTGACTACAAATACGCCGCCGCAGGTGCGCGTTGATGGACACCTCCATCCGCTCGAAGGCTTCCGCGTGCTCACCCCCGCCGACACCAAATCGCTTGCCTACAGCGTTCTCACCGACGCGCAGAAGCATCGCTTTGAAGAAGATCTTGAACTCGACTTCTCATTCGGCGTCAAAGGTCTCTCGCGCTTCCGCGCCAACCTCTTCAACCAGCGCGGCGCCGTCGGCGCCGTCTTCCGCGCGATCCCTTACGAAATCAGATCGTTCGAGCAATTGGGCTTGCCGCCCGTGGTCTCGAAGTTGTGCGACAAACCGCGCGGCTTGATCCTCGTTACAGGCCCGACCGGCTCGGGGAAATCCACGACGCTCGCCGCGATGATTGACAAGATCAACCGCGAACGCCACGACCACATTCTCACCATCGAAGACCCAATTGAGTTTCTCCACTCGCATAAGGCGTGCCTCGTCAACCAGCGCGAAGTCGGCGCCGACACGAAAGGCTTTGCCCAATCGCTCCGCACGGCCTTGCGCCAAGACCCGGACGTAGTGCTGATCGGCGAAATGCGCGACTTGGAGACAATTGAATCCGCGCTCCGCATCGCCGAAACGGGTCACTTAACTTTCGCCACGCTCCACACTAACTCAGCCGCCTCGACCATCAACCGCATCATTGACGTTTTCCCTTCGGAACAACAAGCGCAGGTGCGCGCGCAACTTTCGCTTGTGATGGAAGGCATCCTGACTCAGACGCTGGTGCCGAAAGCTTCCGGCTCAGGTCGCGCGATGGCGCTCGAAATCCTCGTGCCCAATACGGCGATCCGCAATTTGATCCGTGAAGACAAAATTCATCAAATCTATTCGATGATGCAGACGGGACAAGAGAAATTCGGAATGCAGACGTTCAACCAAGCGCTCGCCTCGCTCTACCACCAGCGCGTGATCACGCTTGAGACCGCGCAGCAACGCACCTCGAACGCCGACGAGTTGCGCGACCTCATCGAGCGCGGCTCCGGGCTTAACACCGGACAAGCCGGAGGAGGCGCAAACGGCACTTCCACCCCGCACGCATCGCCCTACGCGCAAGGACGACCCGTCGGCACACGCCCCGGAGCGAGATAGCTTAAGCGATGAGTAATGAGTCACGAGTGATGAGGTAGAAAGTTTTTCATTCATAACTCATCACTCGTGACTCATCACTCTCTTTCAGGAGTTTCCCTCTTATGCCCACTTACGTCTTCAAAGGTCGCAGTCGCTCAGGCGAGATGATCATGGGCGAACGTATGGCGGACAGCCGCGAAATCTTGCGCCAGCTTTTGCGCCGCGAGCAGGTGATGCTCACCTCCGTCAAAGAGAAGGGGCGCGAGATCGCGGTGCCGAAGCTCGGCAAGCGCTCAAAGAAGGTTAAAGCCAAAGAGTTGGCCATCTTCACGCGCCAATTTTCCGTGATGATTGATGCCGGACTCCCGCTCGTGCAGTGCCTCGACATCCTCGCCGAGCAGCAGGAGAACAAAAGCTTTCAGGGGACGCTCACGCAGGTGCGGCAAGAGGTTGAAGAAGGTAAGACGCTCGCGGCGGCGATGGCGAATCATCCGAAGACGTTCGACACGCTTTACGTCAACATGGTGGAGGCGGGTGAGACGGGCGGTATCCTCGATATTATTCTGCAACGCCTTTCAAGCTACATTGAGAAGATCGTCAAATTGAAACGTGACATTATCTCGGCGATGATCTACCCGACGGCCGTTATCGGAATTGCCATCGCGGTCGTGGCGGTGATCCTTGTGTTCGTCATCCCGCAGTTTGAGATGATCTTTTTAGGACTACTCGGACCCGGCGAGCAGCTTCCGCTTCCGACGCGCATCGTCGTCGGCATCAGCAACTTCCTCGCCGGTATCGGCGGCATTGTGATTCTCGCCACACTGATCGGCGGCGCAATCGGCTTGCGCTTCTACTATCGCACACCGAACGGACGCCGCAACATTGACCGGCTGCTACTGAAACTTCCCGTGATGGGCATCATCTTGCGCAAAATTACGATTGCGCGTTTCTCCCGCACGCTCTCGACGCTTCTTTCGTCGGGCGTGCCGATCCTTCAATCCTTAGACATCACGGCGCGCACCGCTGGTAACGTCATCATTGAGGAAGCGATCACCAAGGTTCGCATGGGCGTTGAGCGCGGCGAAAACTTCGTTGACCCGCTGAGAGCGACAGAAGTTTTTCCGAACATGGTGTCACAGATGATTAACATCGGCGAACAGACTGGCGCGCTCGACGCGATGTTGGGCAAGATCGCCGACTTCTACGAATCGGAAGTTGATTCCGCCATCGCTAATCTATTGACATTGATCGAACCCGTAATGATCGGCTTCCTCGGCGTCACCATCGGCTCCATCGTCATTGCGATGTATATGCCGCTCTTCACCTTGATCGGGAAACTGGCCAACGGGGCAGGCTCCTGACGCGGAATCATAATCTTCCAAAAATCGGAATCATAATCCGTCATTTGTGGGAACCATAACTTTCCGCCGCCCGTAGATGGTGCTGACGAACAACTTACGGGCGGCTTCTTTTGCAGTACTTCCCACTCCGTATTATTACCTCGCATCAAGTGGATGAAACGCGGTGATGCTGTGTGCTTTTCTGCAACCAGCGTGAAGTGGCAACGCGAAAAAAATTTACTCGGAATCTCCGCGCTTCTAACTCGAGAGTCGTCTCGTCAACCCAACGGTAAGTTTTCATCGCCGCCGGTTCAATCGCGCCATCCTTATCTACGCGAACGAGTTCCTCGACGGTGTTGTAGGTGATGTAAAGCCAGTTGAGCGGGCTGCGGTCAACAACGTGAATAGTGCCGGTTGGCTTATCCGCTTTTTCTTCGCCCGTTACCAACGACGTAACTTTCTCGATCAAACTCATGGCTTAACCTCCTTGATTTTCCCTTCCCGTAATGTTTCAGCTTGTCTTTAACGCGGCGGCGCGCTTCTTAGATTCTTTATCACCTGTGGAGGCGCGCCCCGCAAGTATCATCAACGCCCCTCCGAGCACCGCGCCCGCGATGCTCGCGCCCGCCGCCGGGTGCGTCTTGCTCCAAGTGTAGAAGCTGCCTCGTCGGGCTTGCGCGTCGAAGTCGCCTTTGATTCGGGTTTCGTTTTCGAGCGGGTGAAACAAATTGTCGGGCGCGCGCTCCGATTTCGGCTCGTCGCTTCGCTGCATCGTGAAACCTACGCCTGACAGAAACGCATTCAGCAATCGAGGCGAGAGTTGCTGCGCGATCATCCCTGCTTTCGCCGCACCGCCCGCGACGATTTCTGGTATCGGATGTTCGGCGGCGTAGAGAATCGCGTTGGCGACGACCTGCGGTTGATAGAGCGGCGGCAGCGGTTTGGGCTTGACGCCGAGTTTCGTCCGCGCGTTGTTGAAGATTGGCGTGTTGATTCCCGACGGCATCACTTCGGTGACGCTGATAGAAACGCCCTCGTGTTTTAGCTCCGACCGCAAGGCTTCCAGAAGGCCGCGCATCCCGTGTTTTGACGCGGCGTATGCGCTTTGAAGCGGCGGCGAAAGCACGGACTCACCCGAAGAGACGTGGATCAGCGAACAGCCGCCGTGCTCATTGATGCTGCGGCGCAGAGCGGGCAGCGCCGCCATTGCGCCGTATGCCTGCCCGTTAAGATTAACGTCAATGATGCGCCGCCATTCTTCCGGCGTCGTCTGCTCGAAGCGCGCCCACATCCCGACGCCCGCCGTCTGCACCCACGTATCGAGGCGTCCGTAACTTTCAATTGCTTGCTCGGCGATTCTCTTAACCTGCTCAAACTCCGACGCATCGGCGACGACGTATTCGGCTTGTCCGCCTTTGCGTCTTATTTCGTGGGCGAGCGTTTGAAGTCCGCGCTCGCCGCGCGCCGCAATGACTAACTTCGCTCCGCGCTCGGCGAATTGCAGCGCGGTCAATCGCCCGATGCCGCTCGATGCGCCGAAGACTACGACAACTTGTTTGTTAATTGGCTTAAGTTTCATCACTGCTACCTTTGTCTGGCTTAACGGTTTCTCTTACCGATGCCCGCGCGGGCGCGCTTTCAGGCGTCTGTTTTCCGAAACATAACTCTTCCGATTGCGTGTCAGAGCACGCACGCCGAAGAGAAGTAGCGCCGCCGCGCCAACTCCGAGACCTAACCGTGCCGACGCGGGCAGCGGTTTCGCGCGCAACGTCAACGGCGCGATCAGCGGACGCAGTTGAAACCCCAGCCATGTGCCGACGCCGGTTGTCGGAGCGGCTGTTTCAATGTCAATCAAACTTTGCGGCAACCCGCGCCGCAAGCCTTTCCAGCCGTCCGTCATCGCCGCCGCTACATGCGGACGTTTATCCACGCCGCCGTTTACTACTCCGCGCCAGCCTTGCGTCCTGAGCATCTCCAGACTCGTGTGCAAAGTCGGCGCGTGCGTCCATAAGCTGTAGAACGCGACGCGACCTTCCGCGTCAATAATGTATGTCGGGTCGGCCAACCCACCATAAACCTGATGGGTCGTTCCCGGAAGATCGTCAACCAGCACCGCCCATGCGATGCGGTCTTCGCGTTTGTATTTTTCGGCGTCGCGCATCTTTTGTTCAAAGCTGTGATAAGTAGGCACATCGGGGCCGGGATGCGCCTGCCGGATAACAACATCAACGAACTCCACTTCACTGCCCCAATGTTGGTGCAACTTGCTGAGAGGTTCGACCGAACCTGCCGTAACGGGTCAACTGAACGAACCGAAGTGCAACACGACGGGGCGGCCGCGCAGTTCACTTAAACGTAGGGTTTCACCTTCGACGCGCGGCAACTCAAAATCAGGCGCCGTCTCGCCCGGCTTAATGCCTCGCTCCTCAACGGTCGCTTTCGCGTCGCTCAAGAGATGCTTCGTGCGAAAGTGCTCGAAGTTGTATTCATCGAGACTCATCTTGTTCTCCAAGCCGACGAAACGGCGTGCTACATCTGTGTTCGGCATAAGTTCTCCTTCAGTGTTTGGGTGCATTGGTTATCCTACTACTTCTTTTAACGGGCGAGAAACCGCGACACGCGAATCGCTCCCGCCGTCACTTTATGGACGCACAATCAACTCGCTCTCGACCGGCGCGGTTGGAGCTTGTTGTTTAACTCCGTCTGCGTCCGGCGATTTACGTTTGACCTCCGGCGCGCGGTCGCCCGCGATTGATTCCTTTCTCTCACCTGCCGAAGCTGGAGCGTAAGCCTGTCGCCGCTTGCTGCACGGCTTGCTTGGCTTTGTCTACGACCGCGCCCATGCCGAAAATTCGTGCGCCACGTTCGGGTAGGTGCGCTGGTCAACTCGCACGCCAGCCGCTCTCATTCGCTCCGCCACCAATTCGCCTTCCGTCCACTAACGTACCAACAATTCAACGGTGCGGGCGGCAACGGATCATGCCAGAGAGGAAAGCTTAAAAAGCTCCCGCGCCCGCTTCGGCTACCTCTTGATCTTGCTCGACCGTGCCGCCGCTGACGCCAATCGCCCCGACGACTGCGCCGCCCTGTTTGAGCGGAATGCCGCCCGCGAAGATGATGAGCTTACCGTCGTTAGAGGCGTGGATGCCGAAGAGCGGTTCACCGGGCTGCGACATCTTGCCGAGCGCCTTCGTTTCCATGTCGAAGGCGCGCGCGGTGTATGCTTTGTTCTGCGCGATGTCTATGCTGCCGAGCCACGCGCCGTCCATGTGCGCAAACATGACGAGGCGATTGCCCGCGTCAACAACGGCGATGTTTTGCATCACGCCGATCTCTTCCGCCTTCCGACGCGCCGCTTCGACGACCACCATTGCCCGTTCGAGCGTCACCCCATTGGCTTCCGCCGCCTGTTTACTTCCGAAGAGTGCCATAACCGTCTCCTTGTCTCCCAAGATTTATTTTCCGTCGCCGCGCTCCGTCAGAAAGAACGGGACGTAGCATCGCGGCGACGGCCAATCCGGCGCCCGCGACGAGCGCGGCGGTCGCCACCGGGTGCAGCGAAGCTTTCGTGTAGAGGCTCGACTTGGCGACATGCCCCTCGTAATCGCCGCGCTCCGAAAGATTTTCCGAAGGGCGGTCGAGTCCGTTTTGTTCGCGCGGGCGTGGCGGTTTGTCGCTCTTCGTGCCGCTAATGACCATGCTCTCCATGTACTTGTCGGCGAGTCGCGGCGCATATTGCCCCATCAAGGCGTTGCCTTTGCCGCCTCCTCCGGCGAACACATCCCTTACAGGCGTTTCGGCGCAGTAAAGGATCGCCTCCGCCACCACCCCCGCCGCGTAGACGGGCGGAACGTGCTGCGGCAGAGTTTTCAAATAGTTCTTCGCGTTAAGCGGAAACGGCGTGTCAATCGCGCCGGGTTTGACCAACGACACGGAGACGGGCGCGCCGTCGTGTTCAAGCTCCATCCTGAGCGCGTCGGTGAAACCTTTAACGGCGTGCTTCGACGACGAGTAGACGCCCTGCAACGGAATCGCGCGTTCCGATACCGTGCTGCCGACGTTGATAAGCGCGCCGCCTCTGCGCTTGAGGTGCTTAACGGCTTCGAGCGAGCCGTAGATGAGTCCCCAAACATTCGTCTCGTAGAGCTTGCGCATATCTTCAATCGCCACGTCTTCGAGTTTGCCGTACATCCCTGTGCCCGCGTTATTAATCCATGTGTCGAAGCCGCCGAACGCTTCATGCGCCTTTTGTGCAATCGCCCGCACGTTTTCTTGTTTGCTGACATCGGCGACCAAATACACGGCTTTGCCGCCCGCGCGTGTGATCTCGTCCGTCAGTTGATGAAGCGCCCCTTCGCTGCGCGCCGCAAGCACAAGGCGCGCTCCGCGCTTCGTCGCCATGCGCGCCGTCGCCAAACCGATGCCGGAAGACGCGCCGGTGATCACGATAATCTGTTTACTGAGTTTCTTGAGTTTTACGTTCATTACTTTTCCCTTTGTTAAATTTGATCGCTTATGAGGCAGTGCTCGTTGTTCTTGTTGTCGCCGCTCCTCCGCCCTTGCGCGCGTCAAACACTTTCTTCAACCCGTCGGTCGCCAGCTTAAGCGCTTCCTTCGCTTTGCTGACCGCACCTGCGAGGCCGAAGAACTCATGCGTCACGCCGTCGAAGCGTTTGAAGTCAACGGACACGCCTTCATCCGCCAATCGTTTCGCATACGCTTCGCCTTCATCGCGGAGCGGATCGTTTTCGGCCGTGATGACGATGGCGGGCGGAAGTCCTTGCAGACTTTGTGCCATCATCGGCGACGCATAGGCTTCGCGCCCCTGACTCGCATTCTCAAGATAGAGATTCCAAAACCATTTCATCATCGCCGCGTTCAAAGGCTTCGCATTCGCGTTCTCTCGATACGAAGGCGTGTTCATCCCGGCGTCCGTCACCGGATAGACGAGCAACTGCGCGATTGGCATTTGACCGCCGTTGTCACGCGCCATCAGGCACGACACGGTGGCGAGATTGCCGCCCGCCGATTCGCCCGCGACCGCCACGCACGACGGATCGCCGCCCAAGCTTCCCGCGTTCGCCATCGCCCACTGCACGGCCGCGTAAGCGTCTTCGGCCGCCGCCGGATATTTATGTTCCGGGGCTTGGCGGTAAGCGACCGACACGACGATTGCTTCCGCCGCGTTACACAAAGCGCGGCACGAAGGTTCATAAACGTCTAGGTTAGCGATCACCCAGCCGCCGCCGTGAAAATAGACGATGACGGGAAAGGGGCCGTCGCCCTTCGGTGTGAAGACGCGCGCGAGAATTTCTCCGCCCTTCGCTCCGAGAATCAAAACGTGCGAGATTTTGCCGACCGGCTCCGGCATCGTCGGCATCGCAACGTTCATCGTGCGCACCGTCGCGCTCTCGGACGCCATCTCTTCGACGGCGTTCTTGAGCGTTGGATTGTTGCGCGCGTTCTCCGGCGTAAGGGTTTCAAGCGGAGGCGCATCGAACTTGGCATACTGATCGATCACAGTCTGCATATCAGAATCTAAATTCATGTTGACTTCTCCTTAAAGGTTAAAAGAATGCAAGAAATTACGAGTGCGTGAGAAGGAACGGTGTAACGCCGAATCTATCTCACCGCTCCGAATCATGGGGGCGCATGGGGAACGTCGCTTGTTGACTAGGCAAACTCTACCCTAACACTTAAATCTTGCGCCTTCCGTCCGAAAGCGGACACAAGCGGAAATTATTAGCGGCATAAAGCATCACGACATAAATTTGAGTCGTTAAATGAACAGAGGTGTCACAAATAAAGCACATTTAAAATAGATTCCTATCTGTCTTGATTCATGGTTATTTGATGCTGAACAATTTTTCGGAAGGCTTCAATTAGCCGAACAAGTGGGCGTTATCCAAGGTAGGATTAGCGCGGAGGGAGGTTTATATCTTGGCGGGGTCGTAGAAAGGTTAGTGTTGCGCCTTAAAGACGCGCTCGTACTCGTCGCTGATAACTCTGACGCATTTACACGCGAAATCCGTGAGAGCTTCACGATCGCAGATCGCAATCTGCCCGCGCGAATAGGTAATCAATCCTTGCGTCCTTAACTGATTAGCGACTTCCGTCACACCGCTGCGGCGCACGCCGAGCATCTGCCCGATGGCTTCGTGCGTGAGCGGCAACATTCTCGGCGGGTTGAGATTATAGATCAGCAGCAGCCACCCGGCGAGACGCTCCGCCGGTGAATGAAGGCGTCCGCACACTTGCATCTGTCCCGAATGCACGATGGTCGCTTGCGCGTAGCGGTAGAGCATCGCCGGGAGCGCGCCGCCGAGGTTCATTTGTGAGCGCAACCTGTGCGCGCTCATCCGCAACGCCGCGCCGCCGATCAGCACTTCCACCGCGTTCGGCGTGCGAAAAGTGTCGAGCGCGACGCTGACTCCCGCCAATCCGTTACGGCCGACAGTTCCGACTTCGAGCGCGACACCGTCCTCCGTATTGAAGACATAAGAGAGGACAGCCGTTTCGGGAAAGTAAACATATTCGAGCGGCGTCTCCGGGTGAAAAAGAATTTCTCCTTGCGTCAGATCGATAAAGGTGAGGTGCTGACGCACGCGGTTGTACTCATCAGCGGGCAGCTCCGCGAGCAAGCGATTCTTGCATACAAGCTTCTCAACAACCTTCACTGGATTCGCCATAGTAAACTCGCGTAACGGCGATCAGTGTACAACGCTCTTTGTCTTCTTGAGAAGAGCGCAGGTGCGAAGGCAAACAAGCCGCACGCAACGACGTTTTTTTATGTTAGGCTTAGAGGCGATGAATGGGAGCGGCGAAAACTTCCCGCGTCGTGAAGCGAACTCCCGGAGCCTGCTGTGGTTGATCGCGGGGCGTTGTGGCGCGGCGCTGCTGCTGTTGCTCGTGGGCGTCGTGCTGTCTTACAAAGGCTTCGGTAGCTTTAACCGCGACTCGACTCGCGGCGCGCTCTACATCGTGCTCGCCGTTTTCGCGCTCTCGATTCTTTACGCGCTCTGGGCGCGCGTGCTGCCCGCGCAGACGCGCCTGCAAGCGGGCGTCCAATCTTTCATTGACGTTCTGCTCGTCACATGGCTCGTCTGGGCGACGGGCGATCTGAATTCGCCTTACACGCCTCTCTACATAGTTATCATCACGATCATAGGCATCTTTCTCGGTTCGCGCGGCGCGCTCGTCGCCTCCGTCGGCTGCGTCCTGTGCTACACGCTCGTCATGCTCGCCGTGGTGTTCGCCTTGCCCTCGTTTGAATTGGGCGCTTCAAATTCATATTCAATCGGCAAGGTCGTCGAAACCATCGGCTTCAACGATGCGGCGTTCCTGCTCGTCGGTTTACTCGCGGCGCGCCTCGCCGTACGACAGTCGCGCTCAGATGTCGAACTGCTCGAAGCCACTCACGCGCTCACCAACCTGCGCGCCTTGCACGAGCGGATCGTCGAATCAATACGCTCAGGACTTGTGACGGCCGACTTGCAAGGTTGCATCTACACCTTCAACGCGGCGGCCGAAGAGATCACGGGCTACACGGCGGCGAACATGCGCGGGCAACACGTCTCTCTTCTCTTCGGCTCGATCACAGACAGAATCGAAGAAGCGATTAGCGTCGTTCCCGATTCCCGCGCGCCCGCGCGACATGAAACCGAATGCTTAACGGCTGAAGGCTTGCGCATCCGCCTCGGCTACAGCATCTCGCCGCTCTTTGCTGAAAGCGGGGAGACGACGGGACTCGTCATCACCTTTCAAGATTTAACTCAGGTGCGCGCGCTCGAAGACGCTTCGCGCCGCCAAGATCGCCTCGCGGCCGTCGGGCGCGTGGCCGCCGGGATCGCGCACGAGATTCGCAACCCGCTCGCCTCAATGCGCGGCTCGATTCAAGTGCTGCAATCCGAACTGCACGATCCGTCGCAGGGACAGTTGATGGAGATCGTCTTGCGGGAATCGGATCGCTTGAATCGCATTATCACAGATTTTTTAACTTACGCGCGCCCGCTTCCGCCCGCGCTCGCCGAGGTGGACGTGCGCGAACCACTACGGGAAACTTTCACGCTGCTGCGCCACAGCCCGGAACTGCGCGACGGTCACACGCTCGATGAAAAACTTCCCGACGAACCTGTGACCGCGCTCGTTGATGCGGCCGGGTTGCGGCAAGTCTTCTGGAATCTTTCGCGCAACGCTCTACAGGCGATGCCCCAAGGCGGGCGACTGCTCGCCGAAGTCTCTCGCGCCGCGCACCGCCGCGTGCGCATCACATTCACCGACACAGGCGACGGCATGACGCCCGAACAAGTTGAGCGACTCTTCGAGCCGTTCTCCAACTCGACGAGCGGCGGCACGGGACTTGGACTCTCAATCGTTTATCAGATCATCCGCGATCATGGTGGTACAATCAACGTCCGCAGCCGCGAAGGACACGGCACGACGATCACGATTGAACTACCGCAGAAAGAAACGCTGAAATTAGGAACGATGAAGTAAGAACAAAAACCTTTTAGTTCATCGTTCCTCGTTCATCCTTCATTCATTTTTATGGCACATCTGCTCATTGTTGACGACGAACCGAGCATGAGGCAGCTTTTGACGCTTGTTTTCAGCCGCGCGAATCACAACGTGCGGTCGGCGGAGAACGGGCGGCGCGCGTTGGAGTTGTTGCGCGAAAAAAAGGCCGACCTCATCATCTCGGACGTGAAGATGCCGGATATGGGCGGCATCGAACTGCTGCGCGCGGCGCGCGAACTGCTGCCGGATGTGGCGGTCGTAATGATGACTGCGTTTGCGACTGTTGACACGGCGCGCGAAGCGTTCAAACTCGGCGCAGATGATTTCATTCAGAAGCCGTTTGACGTTGAAGAACTAAAGCTGATCGTCGAGAAGGCACTTGATCGGTTGCGTCTTGTCGAAGAGAATCGGGCGTTTAAGCTTGCGCAGCGCGAGCGCGGGCAACTCGATCAGATCATTGGGCGTTCGCCGAAGATGCAGGCCGTCTATCAGATGATCGAGACGGTGGCGGAAGTGTCTTCGACCGTTTTGATCACGGGCGAATCGGGCACCGGCAAAGAACTCGTCGCCCGCGCGATTCATACTCTTAGCCCGCGCGCAGACCGTCCTTTCATCTCGATCAACTGCGGCGCGTTCACCGAAACGCTGCTTGAATCCGAACTCTTCGGCTACATGCGCGGCGCGTTTACGGGCGCGACCGCGAACCGCAAAGGACTCTTCGAGGCGGCGACCAAGGGCACGATCTTCCTCGACGAGATCGGCGAGATGTCAACGGCGATGCAGGTGAAGTTGTTGCGCGTGCTGCAGGAGCGAAAAGTTCGACCCGTCGGCGCGCACGAAGAATTGGAAGTGGACGCGCGCGTGATCGCGGCGACGAACCGCGACCTCCCCCAGATGGTGAAAGCCGGAACATTCCGCGAAGACCTCTACTACCGCGTCTCCGTGATCCCGATTGAGCTTCCGCCGCTCCGTGAAAAAACGGAAGACATCTCAAACCTCGCCGAGCATTTCGTGCAGAAGTTTTGCCGCCAAACGAATCGTAACTTACGTATCTCGGAGCGCGCCGCCGAACTCTTGGAACGCTATTCGTGGCCGGGCAACGTCCGCGAACTCGAACACACGATGGAGCGCGCCGTCGCCCTTGAACGCACCGAAGAAATTCAACCAGAACG
>JACCYN010000147.1 GCA_013696465.1 Pyrinomonadaceae bacterium | reverse complement strand
GCATGGTGCTCGCCGCCTCAGTCGGCGAAGAGGGACGCCCCGTGCTCGCCACCTTCACGGAAGATGTAGCGGTTGGAGCAAGACTGAAGTGAGCAGTAAGCAGTAAAATGCTTTCTACTGCTCACTGTTTACTTTATGTTTGTTGATTCGCACGCGCATATTGACGGGGAAGAGTTTGACGTTGACCGCGATGAGGTTTTGAAGCGGGCGCGTGAACGGGGCGTGCGGGCGATTCTTAATGTCGGGACGGGCGATCCTCGAAGCAGAGTTTTTGAACGGGCGGTTGCGCTTGCTGAAGAACACGCGGATGTTTACGCGGCCGTCGGCGTGCATCCGCACGACGCGCGGCTTTTCGATGAGCGGGCGAGCGAGCTTTTGCAAACACTGGCGCAGGGCAGTTCGCGCGTGATCGCGTGGGGCGAGATCGGGCTTGATTATCACTATGATCACTCGCCGCGCGACGTGCAGCGCGAGGCGTTTGCGCGGCAGTTGTGCCTTGCGCGCGAAGCGAATCTTCCGGTGGTGATTCACACGCGCGAAGCTGACGCGGAGACGATGGAGATTCTCGAAAGCGAATACAGTCAGACGGCGCGGGGTGGCGTGATGCACTGTTTCGGCGGAAGCTACGAGATGGCGAAGCGCGCGCTGGATTTGAATTTTATGATCTCGTTTGCCGGAATCCTGACTTTCAAAAAGGCGGAAGCCTTGCGAGACGTAGCGCGCAGACTTCCGCTTGAGCGTGTGCTTATTGAGACGGATTGCCCATATCTAGCGCCCGTGCCCCATCGCGGGCGGCGCAACGAACCCGCTTACGTCGTCGAAGTGGCAGCTTGTTTAGCTGAACTTCATAACCGTGAGGCGGCCGAAGTAGGTAAAATTACGGGCGCAAATTTCACCAGCTTCTTCAAAGTTGAGATCGAGTGATTTTCTCGAAAAGCATTTTACAAAAGTTAAGAGCAGGGCGAAAAATTTGTCATGCTTCGTAAGCTTTCGCGCTTCGGTCGGATGATGGTATGCTGCAAATGCGCTCGTGAAGCGTTTCACCACGTAGGGGAAAAGTGAAATGAAGATGTTTTTGGCGAGCGTAAAGCGGAAGATTGAAGGTGGTCTCCGTCCGCGATTGAACAATCCGAGATATGGCTCAACAAAACTCATTCGACATTGTTTCCGAAACCGACCGCGCCGAGATCACAAACGCCATCAATCAAACGATGAAGGAAGTGCGCCAGCGTTTCGATTTCAAAGGCAGCGAAGCGCTTGTTGCGATTGAAGATAACGCGCTCGTGCTGACGGCGGAAGATGAAACGCGGTTGCGCAACATGAACGACATTTTGCAGCAGAAACTCGTCAGGCGCGGCGTGTCGTTGAAAGCTCTTGACTACGGCCGGATTGAAGCGGCCGCGGGCGGAACCGTTCGCCAGCGCGTCGAACTGCAACAGGGCATTCCGCAGGAGAAGGCGCGGGAGATCGTCAAGTACATCAAAGACACGAAGGCGAAGGTGCAGGCGGCGATTCAGGGCGAGACAGTGCGCATCACGGGACGCGACCGCGACACGCTGCAAGAAGTGATCGGTAAACTTAAAGCCAAAGACTTCGGCATTGACATGCAGTTTACAAATTATCGTTCGAGTTGATTCTGAATTTTGATCGTGCCGCAATCCATGCAGAACGCCACCAGCCACATCGCCGTCGAGGAAGAACAGGAAATCTCGGCGCGCCGTATTTTCAAAACGATTGCGGCGGAACTCGCTCTCGTCGAAGAAGAGTTTGAGCGGCAGGCGGCTTCGGATGTCGGTGTGATCGCTCGCATCGGTGATTACCTGCGCGCGACGGGCGGCAAGCGAGTGCGCCCCGCGTTATTGTTGCTCTCAGTCGCGGCAGCCGGAGGCGATGCGGCGCGTTATAACTCGATACGCATGGCGGCCGTAATGGAGTTTTTGCACGCCGCGACGCTCGTCCACGACGACATTATTGACAACGCGGAGATGCGGCGCGGCGCGCCCTCGATCAACAGTCGTTTCGGCAACAATGCAGCGGTGCTCGTCGGCGATTGGCTTTACATGTCGGCCTTTGAGACGAGTTTGCAGGAGCGCTCGCTTGAGATTTTAGAAATCCTGACGGCCGTGACGCGCAAGATGGTCGAAGGGGAACTAATCCAACTCACGCTTCTTGGCCGCGCTGACATCTCCGAAGAGCAATACTTCGACGTGCTGCGGCGAAAGACGGCTTACCTCTTTAGCGCTTGCTGCGAGATCGGGGCGATACTCGCCGGGGCGGACGCAGGAAGTCAGCGCGCGCTGCGCGAATACGGACTCAACATCGGCACGGCTTTCCAACTCGTTGACGATCTCTTAGACTTCACGGCGACCGACGAAATGCTTGGGAAACCCGCAGGCGTCGATCTTCTTGAAGGCAAAGTGACGCTGCCGCTCATTTACTTGCTGCGACGCGAACCCGCATTCGCGGCCGCAGTGCAGGAAGTGATGCGCGATGGAAGTTATGAGAATTTTTCGCGTGCGGCTTTGATGAGCGCGGCTGAAGAAACGCAGGCGCTGGAAGAGGCGCGCTCCCGCGCGAGTGGTCTGGCGGAAGAAGCGCGCATTGCGCTCCACGCTTTGCCAGCCTCCGAGTTTCGAGACGCGCTTGATGCGCTTCCGGCTTACATTACGATGCGCGAAAGTTAATCCTTGAATTTTCCGAGCCGTAAAATCTATGGCTGACGAAAACCTTTTAGCGACGCTCGAACAGAATTTGCGCCAGACGCGGCAGACGCGCGCGCGCTTCGTCACCAAATTGGCGGAACTCGAAGCCGAAGCCGAGAAAGTGCGCAACGAATTAAACGCCATCGATCTGCTTGCGAATCAAACCGAATCAACGATCCGCAGCATCATGACATCGGTGCTCGGCGCGACGGCTCCCGTCAGGTTCAACTCGAACACCCACGCCTCTGTGCCTTCCGACGCGGCGATTGAAGCGGCGCTCAGAGAGGATGCGACGCGAAGCCAAATTGTCGAATCAGGTTTCGCCGCGCACGTTCCGCGCGCTCCCGTCCCCGAAGCGCGCGAGGACGTTGAAGTAAAAAGCAACCGTTTCTTTGATCGCACGATTCCGCAAGCCACCGCTCTTCTGTTGCGCGAAACGGGCGCGCCGCTTCACGTTAATGAACTTTATAATCGCCTACTCGAAGGCGGCTTTCAGTTTACCGGGCAGCACCCGACGATCAGCATCGCCGTTTCCCTTAACCGTAATCGTCGTTTCCGTAAAGTCGCGCCCGGCACTTTCGATCTCGTGATCCGCGATGCTTCGTCGCAAGCCTCCTGAAGTTTTAAGAAGATGACGCGCCCGGAAAAACTTGTCGCCCACATCCTCGTCTGTGCACACAAAACTTGTCTTAAGCAGGGGGCGCGCGAAGTCGCCAAAGAGTTGAAGCAATGTTTGAGAGAAAACGATCTGAAGCGGCGCGTGATGCTGACGGCCGTTGATTGTCTCGACCAATGCGGCGACGGCCCGCTCGCCGTTGTTTACCCCGACGGAGTGTGGTACGGCGACTTAAAGGTTGAGGACGCGCGCAAGATAGTTGAAGAGCACATTATGGAAGGGCGCATCGTGCGCCATCGCGCCCTGTGCGTGATGCGCAATGAAGACGCTGTATGAAGTTTCGTCGAAAGCAGGCGTTTAAGAAAATGCGCGTGACACACGAGGGTGATTGTTACATCCGTGTAACACGCTTCGGTTAACATTCTGTCGCATGATCCCATACGGACAACATCGTTTCCCCGGCAAACTGTTCGTCGTCGAAGGCACGGACGGGAGCGGCAAGTCAACGCAGTTGATGCTGCTCTACCAATATCTTAAAGCCGAAGGTTATCCGGTTTTTTTCTCCGAATGGAACTCTTCGTTGTTGGTAAAGGATACGACGCGGCGCGCGAAGAAACGTCGGCTCTTTACTCCCTCGACGTTTTCCCTGCTGCACGCGACGGACTTCGCCGACCGCACTGAACGCGACATCATTCCGCCGCTTAAAGCCGGAGCGATTGTGCTTGCGGATCGCTACATCTACACGGCGTTTGCCCGCGACGTGGCGCGCGGCTGCGACCGCGAGTGGGTGCGCCACATTTACAGATTTGCGATAAAGCCGACCGTCGCTTTTTTCTTTCGCGCGCCGCTCGACGTGGCGATTGATCGCATCGTGTCGGGTCGGCCAGAACTCAAATACTACGAGGCGGGTCTCGATATGGATTGGACGGACGACGCGGAAGAGAGTTTCACGATTTTTCAAGGCAAGATTCTCGAAGAGTACGACCGGATGGTGGACGAATTTGGCTTGACCATGATTGACGCGACGCGCTCGATTGAAATGCAACAACGCGAAATGCGCCGCATCGTGATGTCACACCTGAAGGAGAAGGCGGCGAGCGCGGGATGAAAGAAATGCGTTTTTACGGCACGGCGCTGCCCGGCGTTGAAATCGAACCGTATCCGGGCAAATTGATCGTCATCGAAGGCACAGACGGCGTGGGACGTTCGACGCACATCACGCTTTTGCGCCAGTGGTTGGAGTCGCGCGGGCACGCCGTGCTGGACACCGGCATGACGCGCTCGTTCTTAGCCGGGCGCGGCATTAAGGAAGCGAAGCAGGGACATACCTTGGGTCGCCTCACGATGCAACTTTTCTACGCGACGGATTTCGCCGACCGTTTGGAGAATGAGATGCTGCCCGCCCTGCGCGCCGGTTTCGTGGTGCTCACGGATCGCTACATCTATTCGGCGATTGCGCGCGCCGTCGTACGCGGCGTTGACCCGCAATGGATACGCTCGCTCTACGGCATCGCCCTTGTCCCCGATGCGATCTTTTATTTGCGCATCAACTCGGCGGAAGAACTCGGCACGCGCGTGCTTTCATCTGGCGGTGGCTTCGACTTCTGGGAATCGGGGATGGACTTGCACCTCGGCGAAGATTTCTACGACAGCTTTATCGCGTATCAGAAGCGTCTGCTGCTTGAATTCGACCGCATGATGAGCGAATACGGATTTCGCGTGATTGACGCTTCGCGCCCCGTCCGGCGCGTCTCCGCCGATCTGCGCCGCGCCGTACTTCGCATTGTTGACGGGAAAAGCGCGCCGCGCGAATCAAACACAGCTTCCGCGACCCCCTCTGTTGTCGCATTCGAGACCCCGGAGCGCGGCGGCAGCAGCGCGAGCAGTGCAGAGGAAAACGTACGCCATTGAAATTAGCCGCCATTGACATCGGTTCAAATTCGATCAAATTGATCGTCGCCGAGAGTTTGAGCGACGACTCTTTCGCGGTGCGCGAGCGCGTGAAGGAAGTCGTCCGTCTCGGACACGACACTTTGCGCGACGGCCATCTTGCGCCCGCCGCGATTGAGCGCGCGATACGGACGATCAATAATTTCCGCTCTGCGGCTGAGAAACACAAAGTCGAACACACTTTTGCGATTGCGACCGCTTCGGTGCGCGAAGCCGACAACGCCTCGGAGTTTGTCGAATCCGTTTTGACTTCTACCGGAATTCAGATCGATATTCTTTCAGGAATTGAGGAAGCGCGTTTGATCGGGGTGGCTGCGGCACACGGTTGCGCCGGAGCGTCCACCACGATATTGAACGTTGACATCGGCGGCGGCTCAACCGAACTGTCGTTGATGGACGACGGCGCGAGTCTCGAACTTTTCTCCGTTAAACTCGGCGCGGTTGGTTTAACCGAACGCTTCATTTCGGGAAACACCGTCAAGCCGAAAGAGTTGCGTGCGTTGGTGGAAGAAGTGCGCGCCGCGTTTGAGCGTCCCGCGCGCGAGTTACGAAGCCGGAAATGGCAACAAACGTCGGGCACGTCGGGCACGATCATCTCCATCGGTGAGGCGCTCACCGGAAAAACATTCGCCACAAATAACGGGCGCAACGCTTCGGCGGACGACGTTTCGATTTCGTTGGGGAAACTCGAAGAATTTAATTCTCGAATGGCGCGCATGACTTTGGACGAGCGGCAGGGAGTGCCGGGCATCAGTCAGCAGCGGGCGGAAATTATCGTCGCGGGCGGGCAGATTCTCGAAGGTGCGATGCGCGCGTTTGACATTAAATCTGTTAAGGTTTGCGATTGGGCGTTGCGTGAAGGCGTGATCCTTGATCGTCTGCGCGAGTTAGCGGCTGAGACGCGCCCGCCCCTGCCGGACAAAATCGATCCGCGTTTGGAGAGCGTGCGCGCCATCGGCGCGAAGTACGATTACGAAGAGGAACATGCGAGTTGCGTCGCGGCGTTGGCGGAAAACATCTTCGACGATCTCACGTCGGTGCATCGCCTCGGTCGCCATTACCGCACGCTGCTGGCGGCCGCCGCGCTTCTGCACGACATCGGTTACATCGTCGCGCACGAATCGCACCACAAGCATTCGCTCTACCTGATCAAGCATTCGGAGTTGACGGGCTTCTCCGAATCCGACCGTGATGTGATCGCCAACGTCGCGCGTTATCATCGTCGCGCGCTACCGAAAGAGCGACACACGGAATTCGCCGCGCTCAACGAAACGCAGCGCGAAGCCGTCTGGAAACTCGGCGCGATCCTGCGCGTCGCCGATGCCCTCGACCGCAGTCATCTGGGGCGCGTGCGCGGAGTGCGATGCGCGTCTGACGGTAAAACGATTGAGATGACTTTGCGCCCCGCAGCCGAAGATTGCGAAAACGAATTGTGGGCGGTGCGGCAGAAAAACGATATGTTCGAGCAAGTTTTCAATTGCAAATTAAATGTGCGCGCGGAAGAGCGGGCGGAAGTTCGTTAGGATTCACCATGGCGCGCGCAAAGAAAATTCCCGAACTCGATTACACAGGAAACGTGCAGGTGGGCGCGCAGCGCGTGCTGCTTTTCCGGTTTGATGAAATGCTCAACTTGCGCGAAACGGCGCTCGATTTTTCGGACATCGAAGGCGTCCACGATATGCGCGTCGCCTCGCGCCGTTTGCGAAGCGCGCTCGCAGATTTTCTGCCGTACCTGAAGAGGCGCGCGTTAAATCGCCCGCGTCGAAAGCTCAAGTCGCTGGCCGCCGCGCTCGGCGAAGTGCGCGACATGGACGTAGCCGTTGACGCATTGGAGAAACTTACGAAACGCGCGGATGCAGATGTTCGGAAGGGAATCGAAGTTTT
>JACCYN010000167.1 GCA_013696465.1 Pyrinomonadaceae bacterium | reverse complement strand
GATCACGCGTGATCAACGTCGCCTCGCTTTCGTCGTTGAAGCAGTTCGACTAACTACTTACTCGATCAGCTTGAATTTCGCGGAGGGCGCGAGCGATTGACCCGAAACACGGTCGCGGATGCGAATCACGAGTTCGTAGTCGCCCGCGGTCAAGCCGCTCGTCGGAAGCAGGCGCGCAAGCGTCAGGCGTTGTCCCGCGTCGCTCATCCCACGCCAATCTTCCGTCACCTTGCCCGCCTCTTTTCCCTCTTTCATCAGCACGTATTCAACCTCGACCGACGGTCGCAAAGTCGTTTGATCAATTCCGGCGTTGTAAACCTGAATGTAGATGCCGACCGCATCACCGCGACGATAAGTGCCGGAGACATTCGGAATCACTTTGTTCTGACCGATGACGAACATGCCTGTCGGCACTTGACCCGATAAATCCTGCAAGCGCGAAGCGAGCAGCAAGGTCGAAGTTGAAAGCTTAGCCGCATCGTATTTCGGCACGGTGAAGCCGACGTGTCGCACGCCGGTTGCGCCGGATGTTACGTCGCGCACGATGACATCTACCTTATAAGTTCCGGGCGCAAGCGGGATCGCCGCTTGGTAAGCGGACTTGCGTTGCTTCTGTGCTGCGAGTTCGGAGGAGGTCGCAGTAGTAATCACCGGGTCTTCAAAAGTCGTCACGCGCCGACCTGAAACGGCCGTGACGCGCCCGAAGATGTTCAAGCGCGCGGTCTGCACTCCGCCGATGTCGGAAAAAGTGAGGTCATTGTTCTCGGTTTGAATCGTGATCGCCGTCACCACGCGCTCGTCGGATTGGCGGAAGTAATCAATTCGCATATCGAACTCAAGCGGATTGTCTTCGATCACGGGAGTGTTGACGGCCGAAGCCAAGTCGCTGAACTTGACTTGCGGCGGACGCTGCAGAGCAGCGAGGCGTTCGAGACGGTCGAACGGATTGTCCTGCGCGCGCATGTAGCTGTTTGGCCCTTGGTAGCCGCTGATGCGGTCGGCACGCGACTCCAAGCCGAGTTGCTCGCGCAAGGTCATCCCTGCGCCGGGCACATGCAGCATCGCGTCCTTCTCGTTCGGTGAACGGGCGATGCGATACTCGCCTGATCCGGTCGGATCAACAAATTCGATTTCAACTCCGCTGCCGACACCCTCAATGTAACGGTAAAACCACTTTTCAAACGGGTAGGTTGTAGTTGAGCCGCCGCCTTCGTAGAACTCGCGCTGATAACCGCCGCCAGCCGGGTGCGACTCAATGTCACTAGGCTTGCCATACATGATGTAGATGCGTCCGCGATCCGTCTTCCAGCCGGGAATGCCGGAGGCATAATGCTCGTTGGCGTAAGCGATGCGCTCGAAATGTTCTTCCTTGAATTCGTTCTCTTCGGTATCGGGGTCAGGGTCGCGGCGCCGCCAAAACTGTTCAATGAACTGCTCGCGCTCGTCGTCGGTTTGCAGGCGGTTGTAGGCTTTACGCTCCGCGTCGGTGATGATGTAAGACACGTCGCGGTTGGTCCACTGGCGGTAAACTTCTTTGACCTCGCGGCGCTCGTTGCGCGGGCGCTCGCGCGGGTCTTGGTTCTGGTTGCGATCACGCTGCTGCGTCCACACGGAAGGTGCGAGAAGCGCCAGCGTAACGACGCTTAAAAATAGATGGCCGGTAAATTTAGAGTGAAACATCTTTCGGTCTACTCCTATTCGATTCAAGAAAGAGGTCGAATAAACTTTCAGCGGGTTTGCTGTTGACCCTAACGGGATATAAAAAGGCAACACGATTGAAGTGTCGCAGTTGTCCAAATTTCGTTATGCGCCCAGACGTATATTGTAGCTTTGTTTCAAACGAAGTCAAGATGCGCCGAAGGGCTTTCAAGGTTGCCTCGCAAGCGCGTTTTTACTCAATAAAATATGGATGATTGTATGTCGCCAACGCTCTATAACCGTGAACTTGTATTTATTCAACGACGCGGGGTTTGGCGAACACCCAAGCGACGAAAATTGAGACGAGGTAGAGCACGATCATCGGCGCGGCGAAGAGCATCATGTTCGGCACGTCGCTCGTCGGCGAAAGCACGGCCGCCGCGACGAGGATCACGATCAGCGCAGTTTTCCAAACGCGCACCAGAAGTGCAGCGGTGACTAACCCGATGCGCGCCAAAACATACGTGATCGCGGGCATCTGAAAGATCGCGCCCATCGCCAACATAATGAGAATGATGAAATCGAAGTAATCGGTCGCCCGCAGGTAAAGACGGAAATCGCCGCCGAGTCCGAGTAGGTAGCGGGCGGCCGGAGGAAAGATAACGTAGTAGGCGAACGCCGCGCCGACGATGAAAGAGATCGAGGAAAGAAATACGAACGGCAAAGCATAGGTGCGTTCATGTTTGTAGAGTCCGGGCGAGATGAACGCCCAGATTTGCCACAGCAGAAACGGCACGCTTAAACAGAGCGCCGCGTAGAGCGCGACCTTGACGTAAAGCGAAAACGGCTCCAGCACCGTGTTGACGATCAACTTGTCGTCAATGCCCGGCAACTCTTCGGGACGGGCGTTGATGTCAATGGGCAGGCGCACGCCCTTCGGGATCACGGTCGCACCGGCCAAAAGCGGTTCATCCGTGAATAAACCGAATTGTCCGGCACTATCGCGTCCGTAGCGCGCGAGCACAGAAGCGCCCGGCGGAATCACACTTGAGCCGAGTTTCGTCGCTTCCGCAAACACATAGCGCCCCGTGTCCTCTTCCTTCAGAGAGCTTAGGGGCAGAATAATTTCGTTGCCGGTTAAGCCGCCGAGCGGAACTTTGCGTTCCTGCGCTTCGGCGAGCGCGCGGCGAACGGGCACGGAGAGGAAATTATAAATGTGGCGGGAGGCGAACCAGCAGAGGAGAAACGCGACGAAGACGAAAAGGATCGAGCGGATGAGGCGACGGCGAACTTCGTCGAGGTGGTCGAGAAACGACATCTGCCCGCCGAGTTCTCGTTCGGGTGATTCATCTTCGTCTGAAACGTCAAAGGCTGAAGACATTAGGGTTCGGGAAGCAACTTCTTCTAAGATTGCGCAGGTTTGCCGTGCGCGAGAGTGGAATCATCAACGGGCAATGCAGTCGAAGCAGTGGGTTGCAGAATTGGCACAACCTCTCGCGGCATTTCGCTGCCGTCGTCGCGCACAGCAGCAGCAACAGCATCGCGCGCGACCGTTCCTTCGGCAAGCGACGGCGTAAGCGGCGCGGGCGTCACTTCCAATTCAGTTGTGCGTTCGCCCTTCACCGTCTTTTCGTGTTGTTCTGCCTCGACTTCCATCTCCCACGTGCGCTTGAAATCTTCCGACGCGCGGCGAAACTCGCCGATGCTGCGACCGAGCGAGCGACCTAATTCAGGAAGCTTGCGCGGCCCGAACACGACCAGCGCGACCAAGAGGATCACAAAGAGTTCGGTTGTCCCGACAGATTCAAGAAAAAGAAAAAACATGATTACCGCCCTTGTTCTTCCGCAATACTATTTCGCTTTATGCGATCACACTGCACGTAAACTCTCTCGCTTGTTGCGATGCAATGAAACACAGCAGCGTGGCTTTGTTGCGCAAGAACATTTGATCAGAAGATTTTACCCGCGTGGAAGTGCGTCAAAGTAAGTGCTATAGAAAGATCAGTCGCCGCTTTTCGCGCTCTCCGCCAACCGCTCATGAAATTCCGGCGGATAGTAGACGAGTTCGACGACGCTCCCGCCGACGCCTTTTGTGTAAAACGATAACGACGCATCGCGGTGTTCTTTCACCGGATGATTTTCGCGCCGCGCCGCTTCCTCCAAGGCTTCGCGCGTCTCAACCCGAAGCCCAAGATGCGGCGGATGCTTCGAGCCTGAAGGCAAGAGGGCGATGCCGAAGCCCGCCCGGTCGCGCATCATCGCCCAATCCTCATAAAGCGTCTCGACGCGAAAACCCATCTGCTTATACGCCTCAACGTCGCGCCCCAAATCTTCCGTATGAATGGCGATGTGATCCACCGCTCCCTGAAAGCGCGTTCCGTTCGGTTCTTGCATTACAAAGCCTCCACCAATAAATTATGGACGAATATGAGCACCAGTGATTATAACCGCAAGTAGCCCGCACACCGAAACAGTAACGGGCGACAAACAGGTTCCGCATGAGAATTGTTTTACGGGTGTGCATATAACGGCGGAAGACGCTTGCGAATCGAGCTTCAGGAGCAAAGATTCAATCGCCTAATTTCATATCCGTGACATGATTTAAGAACAAAACAAACTTACTGTAACTTACGTTAACCCGAATGCGCTCAGATGTTGCAGGGCTTACGGCTTTCGATAACCAACAACGAACACGAAGATTTTAACCACCACCACACTAATCATCCATGACAAAAAAGACGCTCCGTATCGTTTCACTGCTACCCTCAGCGACGGAAATAGCTTGCGCGCTCGGACTCGAAGATGCGCTCGTCGGTGTTACGCACGAATGCGATTACCCCGCGTCCGTCGTCGGTCTTCCGCAACTCACCGCGAGCCGCATCTCGCACGAAACAATGACGAGTCACGAGATTGACACGGCAGTTCGCGCGCAACTCGACGGTCACGGTTCGATCTATAATCTGGACGAAACGAAACTTTACGAACTCAAACCCGACCTCATTCTTACGCAGGAACTCTGCGATGTGTGCGCCGTCAGCTACAAAACGGTGAAGCAAGCGGCGCGCATCTTTGAAACCGAAGTTCCAATCGTCTCGCTTGAGCCGAACACCATCGCCGACATCTTCGCCAACATCCGCACCGTCGGCGAACTCGCGGGAAGAGACGCGGAAGCCGAACGAGTGGTAAACGATCTCACCGTGCGCCTCGACCGATTAGCAACCAGACTCGCCGACGTGGAGACGCGCCCGCGCACCTTGATGCTCGAATGGCTTGAGCCGCCGTTTGCGCCCGGTCACTGGGTTCCCGAACAAGTCGCGCTGGCGGGAGGCGATCCGAGTTTCGGACGGACGGGGCAGCCGTCAACGACAACAACCGCGAAGGAAATTCAAACTTACGCTCCCGAAACAATCGTGCTCATCCCGTGCGGTTATTACAAGGAAGACATCTTGCGGCAACTCCCGACCTCAACTTTGCCCGAAGGTTTTTCCGAACTACCCGCCGTGCGAAGCGGAAACGTCTGGGCGGTAGATGCCACGTCTTACTTCAGCCGTCCGGGCCCGCGCGTCGTGCGCGGCGCAGAGATTTTAGCGAGCATCTTGCACCCGGAAATTTTCGGCGCGCCGGATGAGAAAGACGCCGTGCGTGTGCCCGCCGGATTGTTACAATCAAAGTAGATAAAATTTTTGCTCACGTGATTCAGGTTTGAAGATTTTCTTCTATGGCGAGAACGAAAAATATCTCACCTGTGACTGCGGTCACAACGCCTGACGAACAACCGGGTTCTCTTCTGCAACGCTTCGCCGAAACGGCCGAAAGCGTGGCGGCGACGACGAAGAAGCTTGAGAAGGCTGCGATACTCGGAATCTATTTTCAGGAACTCGCGGACGCCGACCTCGCGCGCGCCGCGCGCTACTTCGCCGGACACCAATTTGCGATGAGCGATATGCGCACCACGAACGTCGGCACAAGCGTCTTGCGCGCCGCCTTAAGCAAAGTGACGGGAATTGATGTTGATGATTTGCGACCGAAGTATGTGCGCTTGGGAGACGCAGGCGAAGTGGCTTACGAAGCGATACGCGAAGCCGGACGCGACCACGACAAACCGCATTACACGCTCGTCGAAACCGAATCTTTAATTGAGCGTTTGAGCCAAACGCGCGGCACGAAAAACAAGCAGACGCTGCTCGAAGATGTTTTCAGAGCGGCGACCGCGCTCGAAGCGAAATACCTTGTCAAACTTGTCGTCAGCGATCTGCGCATTGGTCTGAAAGAGGGCTTGGTTGAAGACGCCATCGCGCGCGCCTTTGAACGACCGCTCGCGCGAGTCGCGCAAGTCAATATGTTGATTGGCGACATCGGCGAAACGGCGGTGCGCGCCCGTCACAATGATCTCGAATCGGTGGCGCTGCGCCTTTTTCATCCGATCAAGTTTATGCTCGCCACGGCCGCAGCCGATCTGAAAGACGTAGAGCGCACGATGCCTGAAGAGTTTTTCGTTGAAGATAAATTCGACGGCATCCGGGCGCAGGCGCACGCGCTGGGCAATCGCGTCGCCCTTTATTCGCGCACGCTCGACGAGATCACACATCGTTTTCCTGAACTCATCCCTTCATTCGCCGCGCTCCCCGCCGATGCGATCATTGACGGCGAGATCGTCCCCGCACGGGGCGAACGAATCATGGCGTTCGCCGAATTGCAAAAGCGTCTGGGACGCAAAACCGTGAGCGAAGAACTGCTCCGATCAACGCCCGTCGTCTTTATCGCCTACGATCTCCTTTACGCAGCAGGGCGCGTGTTGACGGATGAGCCGCTCGCCGAACGCCGCCGACAACTAGAAAATTTAATCGGAACGTCGAACAACACAATTCGTTTGTCGGATGCGCGTCTGATCGGCAAAGTCGAAAAGCTTGATGCGGAATTCGATGCGGCGCGGGCGCGCGGCAACGAAGGCTTGATGGTGAAAGATCCGCGTGCGACGTACAAACCGGGCAAGCGCGGGCGCGAATGGTTGAAGATCAAGCGCGCTCTGGCGACGCTCGATGTCGTCGTCACGTCGGTCGAAGTCGGGCACGGGCGGCGCAGGCATCTGCTTTCGGACTTCACGTTCGCCGTGCGACGTTCCGAGTCGGACGACGAACTGTTGAACGTCGGCAAAGCTTATTCGGGTTTGACGGACGCGGAACTCGCGGAGCTGACCGAG
>JACCYN010000161.1 GCA_013696465.1 Pyrinomonadaceae bacterium | reverse complement strand
GTGTCGAGATGGGTGCGCGCTTCCCAGAGTTCAGGGAAGAACTTTTTATCGAGCGTCGTGCGCAAATAACCGATGCCTTCCGAGCCGCCCGTGCCGCGCTTTGCGCCGAGCATTCGCTCGACCATCTGCACGTGATGCGCGCGCCACAGAATCAACTGCTCGTCGTGCGCGATCAAACTTTCGGCGAGTTGATATTCTTCGTAAAACTTCTCGAAGTGCGTGAGGATTTCAAAGGCAGTGCGCACGCGCTTGCCGTAAGCGGCGCGCGCATTGTCGGCCGTGAGTGATGAATCGTTGATCGGAGAATCGAAACCGCGCCGTTGCAGTAGCGAGAAGAAAGCGTCGTGCAATGAAGGAGCTTGAAAGCGTGCGTTAAGGCGCGTGTGAGCGAATTCATCCGTTTGAAAGTTGCCGAGCGTGCCTTCGTCCTTCAAGCCGGAAGCGAATTCGATTTCGCGGAACTGCATTGATTGGAAACCGCTCGCCGGGTTAAGTTCGTTGCGGAAGGCGAGAAAGCTGATCGGCGACATCGTTTCCAGAATGTGAATTTGATTTACCAGCACTTTCTCGATCTCGACGACTCGCATAATCGCGCGCGTCGCAGGCGGCAAACGATCTTCACTCAAGAACCCGATGCCCGCGTCAATCTCATGCAAGATTTGCTTAAACCACAACTCATACGTTTGATGAATCGTGATGAATAACATTTCGTCGTGATGCGCCGGATTTGAAAGACATTCTTGCAGCTCGATCAATTCCGCCACGCGCAGATATTTGTTGTATGAAAGCGGCGCGCTCTGTCCGTATTCTTCGCTCATAATTTTATTCTTCCGCCTTCTTGCTTCATCCTTTGCCTAGTACGCCGCCACTGCCGCTTCCGCCGCAACGTGCGCTCCCGCGTCAACGATGTTTCGGATTTCGCTGATGACGATTTCCAACTCTTCGTCTTTCGTGTAAAAGTGCGGCGAGATGCGGACGCCCGAGCCCGGCCGGAAGTCCACAAGAATCTCGCGCTTGCCGAGTTCGCGCACCACGCCTGCGCCGTGCTCAACGTCAACTGTGATCGTGCCGCCTCTTTGGTTCGCGTCGTGCGGACTCGTCACGCACAGACCCGCTTCTTCGGCGAGTTCGATGAGTCGCGTCGTCTGCCGCACGCTCTTGCGCCGGATGTTTTTAACTCCGACTTCGCGGATGATCTCGTAACCCGAACGCGCCGCGTAGAGCGCCGGGATTGCGGGCGAGCCGTGAAGAAAGCGCGCAATCCCGGAAGCGTAACGGACGGGCGCGGCTTCAAACGCGAACGGCGATTCGTGCGCCATCCAGCCTGTCACTCTCGGTTCGAGTTTATCGTGCCAGCGCGGGTGAACATAAAGGTAGCCTGCGCCGGGGCCGCCGCAGAGCCACTTGACCGAGCCGCCCGTCGCTAGATCAACATCCAAGTCAGTGACGCTGAAGGGAACTGTGCCCGCCGATTGATAAGTGTCCAGCACGACGATTGCGCCGACCTCGTGCGCGCGTTCCGTGATCCTCTTCGCGTCTTGCAGAAACCCGCTCTTGAAAAGCACGTGCGAGATCGGCACTAGCAGCGTCTCTTCGTCAATCGCCGCCAGCAGCCTCTCGTTTGACACTGTGATGCCGTCTTCCGATGGAACAATTTCGATGCGATATTTCCCGTCGCGCGCGTGGGCTTCGTAGACGTAGGTGACGGAAGGGAATTCTAACGAGGAGTAAACGATCTTGTTGCGTTTGCCTTGCGGCTCGAAGCACGAGAGGATGAGCGATTGGCAGACGGAGACGTTCTGGTGCATCGCCACCGTGCCCGGCGGCGCGCCGATGATCGGCGCAAGTTCGTCGCCGACCGCGAGAGGCATCGCCCACCACCCTTCCGCCCACGCGCGCACGCCGCGCGTTGCCCACATCTCGGCGTATTCGTTTACACGCTCGAAAGTCCGACGCGGCATCGCGCCTAAAGAGTGCGAGATTAAGTAAACGGATTTCTCTAAAATAGGAAACTCTCGCCGCCACGCTAAAAGATCATCAATCAAAAGTCGGTGTCCTCCGCTCAAAGCGATTAATACATTCAATGCGAAACGCCGCGCGGTGTCAATACGCGGCGCGCGCGAATGTTAGGACAAAGCAAAGGATGTTTATGTTTCGAGGATGACGGTGTTGGCGTCAAGGTGCGCTGTGAGTTCGTCTGCGAAGGAAGGGCAACCGTAAATCGCGGGCATCAGGTCACGCTGCATCTCTTCTATTGTCGCGTAACGCTCGCTTCGGTTCTTTGCCAAACATCTTTGTAGAACTCTTTCGAGTCGCTCGGCTCCGGGCGAATCGCTTTGGAGATGAAAAGGCTGTTGAAGGATGTTGGTCAGCAGTTCGTGAAAAGTTTGACCGTTGAAGGGACGTTGCCCCGTGAGGACTTCGACGACTATTACGCCGATTGAGAACAGATCGCTTCTGTGATCAACTTCGCCGCCCGCGAGTTGTTCAGGCGACATGTAGCCGAACGTGCCCATCACCATGCCGGGCGTGGTGACGGGCGTTGATGAGTTAACCGCTTCTGTGATTGACGCTTGCGCGATTTTCGCCAACCCGAAGTCGAGAATTTTGATAACCGTGTCCTTGTTCTCTTCCGTCGAGATGAGAATGTTATCCGGTTTCAAATCACGATGCACGATGCTTGAGTTGTGCGCCACTTTTACGCCTTCGGTGATTTGCCTGAACCACTCGGCGGCGATCTGAGGTTGAATTGCGCGCTCGCGTTTGAGACGCGCGCCGAGCGTTTCGCCACGCGCGAGTTCCATCACGAGAAACGCGCCTTCCGTTTCAAGCGCGCCGTAATCGTGGACGGTGACGATGTTCGGATGATTCAAGCGCGCCGCCATCTGAGATTCGCGCTCAAAACGCCGCAGTGCGGCTTCGTTTCCAAACATACTGCCCGACAAAATCTTAACAGCAACAGGACGATTAAGGCGGATGTCCTGAGCTTCATAAACCGCGCCCATGCCGCCTCTGCCGATCAACTGATCGAGCCGGTAGCGTTCGTTGATCGTGCGCTCGACGGGCAGCGTAAGCGTCAATTCGATTTTGTCTTTCTCGCACACAACTGCCCCTGAGTCATAACACGCGCCGCACGCCGGACACTCCTTAAGTAAATTGATGTTCCGCCCTTCGATGCGCGCGAGAACCTCGTGTTTAAGCTTACGATCTTGCGCCACGCGCTCTTTCAGTCGCACGTTTTCATAGACGAGCGCGATCTGACCGGCGAGCGATTCAAGCAGAGCGCGGTCAGTCCCCGTGTAAGGCACTTCCGATTTTTTATCGCCAAGCAGAAATAATCCGGCGAGACGTCCGTCCGTGCCGCACATCGGCACAACGAGGCGCGCATCGAGTTGTTCGAGCCAGATTTTTTCGCTCTGCGGCAGATTGTTCTTCGGCGGGAAAGGAAACTCAATCGCCGCGCCCGCGTCTTCCATGAAGCGCAGCAGGCGAAACTCTTCCGGGATGTGCAACTCTTGTGACGTGCCGCCCGAAGTGAAAGTTAAACTCATTTCGCGCTTTTCGCCCGCGCGGTAAAACAGGTATGAGCGCGTGGGGTGCAAGGCGCGCTCGACTTCTTCGGTGACGCGGCGCGACATTTCGGGAATCGAATCGAGATTCTTCACGTTGTCCAAAAGATTGTGAAGGATTTTCTCTTGATTATACGCTTCGCGGAAAAAGCGACGGTCAACCCACCCGCTCAAACGACGACGAAAGACGAGACCGAAAAGAACGGCAACGAGCGCGAGCGCGTAAAAGAGAATCGAATTGCGAAAGAGAATGTCGGCGAGCGTGCGGTTCGGATTCAAGATGATCGTCAAAAGGATGCCGACGAACGGAAGCAAGACGAGTGCGCGCAGAGCGTTTTTGGCGAACAGATATTGCAGCCCGCGCCGGATGATGAGATTAACGGGGATCACCTGATGGCGCACGATGGCGTAGGCGAAAGAGAACGGCACCGCCAACTGCACGATGTTGATGATTGCCCAGCCCACAATCTGAACCGAACCCGTGCGCGCGCTTGGGACAAAGGCGAGGGTTAACAGCCACACGATGAGCGGCCCGTAGGCGAGGAAACTGCCGACGAGGACGAGGCGCAGCTTGCGTTTTGACAGTTGACTCGCTCGGCGGTAGCTGAACATCAGCGCCAGCAGCGCGCAGGGCAGGTAGGCTATCGTGACGAGGAAAGCCGTCAGGCGTATCGTATCGTGCCGTAGGTCGAAAGAGAGGTACTCTTCAGGCGCGACCGCCCAGAGGATCATCCTGTAAGTCCCGGGCGCGACACAGAGTAGCAGTAATGGCAGGTAGAGGTATTGCTCCAGTCTCGGAAACCGGCGCAGCAAG
>JACCYN010000133.1 GCA_013696465.1 Pyrinomonadaceae bacterium | reverse complement strand
TGTCGAAGCGCACGGGCGCGCGTTTGCGCACGTCCAGCAGCAGATCGAGCATCGTATAACTGTCTTTGCCGCCCGACAGACAAACCATAATGCGGTCGCCGTCTTCGATCATCCCGAAGTCTTTAATAGCCTCGCCCATCTGACGAAGCAGTTTGGTTTTAACTTTGCTTTCTACAAACATTGAAAGATATTTGTCCTTAGTTTCTTACTTCTTTTGGCTTAGATGCTCGCGTAAGAATTGCGTCGTCCGCCGCCACGCATCTTCGGCCGCCTCCGCATCGTAAACTTCCGGCCGGTCGTTGTTGAAAAATGCGTGGTCGGCATCCTTGTAAACGTGAAGTTCCATCTCTTTGCCGAGCGATTCTATTTTGGCTTGCAGGACGCGCGCCGCTTCGGGCGTCGCAAAGTCGTCTCTTTCGGCGAATAAACCGAGCACGGGCGCGCGTAAATTTTCGAGATCGTAAGTGACCTTCGGATGCCCGCCGTAGAAGACGACACACGCGCCGACCAGCTCGTTCTTCGTTGCCGCGTAAAGCGAGAGCGCGCCGCCCATGCAGAAACCGACGGAGCCGACCTGCTCGCCCGCCACGCGCTCGTGGGCGAGAAGATAATTGATTGCCCCGCGCATGTCGCGTTCGGCTTCGTCAATTTTCAAAGCCATCATCAGCTTGCCCGCTTCGTCCGGCGATTTCGTCTGTCTGCCGTGATAAAGATCAGGCGCGAGCGCAACGAAGCCTTCGGTGGCGAAACGGTCGGTCACGTCTTTAATGTGGGAAACTAACCCCCACCATTCTTGGATCACGATGACGCCGGGCGCTTTTCCCCCGCCCGCCGGGAGACTGAGATAGCCTTGCGCCGCCGTGCCATTACTCTGAAACTCCACCGTTTCGCCCGCCATATTTACCCTTTCTCCTTCGTCGCTTCTTTGAAATTCATTGAGTAAATCTCACTTGCCGCGCACTTAGTGTTTACTTGTCGACTGACTTGCCATATTATCACGGGTGCGCGTTCCTTTAAGAGCGGGCGTCTTGCCCGACAAGCAACTCAAATTGGCCTCTTTACAAAGTATCTTCACACAACACGCGCGAGTTATGCGCCGTTTACCAGCGAGCGTTAAGAAAAACCTTTACCTCCAATCGGCTGTATGAATCGTGTTTAAAAGGGAGAATAAAAGATGTTGAGAATGGGGAGAAACTCCAAACCGGAGCAAACAACCACAGACGGCGAACACACCGCCGATCACACGCCGCAAGCCGCTTCCACCACGTCACCGTCCGCAACGCCGCCATCGTCGGCGTCCGCCTCCTCCTCCTACAACGCGCCGGGTTCATACGGCGGCGGAAGTGGGGCATACCAGAGCGGGGGCGCGACGATTGCGCCGCCGCCCGCCAACGCTTCGCCGCTCGCGCCGGGTTCGGCCAGCCGCGCTTCGACCGATAGCGAGACGCTCGCGCGCGAGATCAAAGAGGGCACGCTCTCAGGCTTTGTCGGCAACGGCACGGTGCTGACGGGTGAAGCTAATTTCAAGGGGATGCTCAGGGTTGACGGACACCTTTCGGGGCGCGTCAGTTCGCAGGAGGGAACGCTGATCGTCAGCACGGGCGGGCAAGTGGACGCCGATATTGACGTTTCAATCGCCACCATCAACGGCACGGTCAACGGCGACATCACGGCCAGCAAGCGCATCGAGCTTGGGCGCGTCGCCAAAGTTACGGGCAACATCCAAGCGCCCGCGCTCGTGATCGAGAGCGGGGCAATCTTTGAAGGCAGTTGCCGCATGACGCAGGTGAAAGAAGGGCAAGACAAACCGCGCGCGGAACAACAACAATCACCTTCCGCCACTCAAGCGTCCTTCTCCGGCGCAAAAAACAAACCGGCCGAATCCTCCAATGGCGTTTCAGAAGGAGCGGCGGTAAGCTAAAAGCTAGTCAACTTCCAACAAAGCGCGCGCGGGCATTTAAGGGGAAGAGCAGGATTCTCAAGTTGATCCGGTTCTTCCCTTCAGCCCACGCTTATTTTTTTGTAAACTTAAAACCTCGACAACATTTACCCCACCGCTTCTGGGCTTTCACCGCGTTTAGATTAGCCGCGTCCCTTCGTGTATAATGCATAGTTTCGGAAAAGCATTAAACTTGTCTCTGTGAAAAGGGAATGAAGCGTGTCATCTGAACAAAACGCGGCGCAGCAGAAGCGCTTATCGCCCCGCGTGGACGATAAAACCGATGCGCCGCGCGGCGTAAGTTCCGACACGATCAAGAATCTTCCGCCGCGCAGCATTCCGCGCGTGGAGCATACGGCATCGCTCCACGAAGCCGTGCAATTGATGACGACGAACGAGACGGACATTGTTTTAGTTTACGAAGCGGAACGCCTCGTTGGGGTTTTCACCGAAAGAGATTTTCTCCAAAAAGTGATCGGCGAAGCGGTTGACGAACATGAACCTGTGAATCGTTTCATGTCCGCTGTCCGATGCACGCTCGCGCCCGACGCGACGCTCGGCGATGCGGTGCGCAGGATGAATGAAGTGGGTTGCCGCACGCTCCCCATCCTTGAAGGCGAAAGCGTAACGGGCGCAGTCTCCGTCCTCGACGTGATAACTTACCTTGCGGAAAGCTACCCGAAGGAGACGATGAATCTGCCGCCCGTGCCTGCGCAGGTGATGGACACGCAAGAGGGAGGGTGAAGAAACGATGAAGCAGCAACGATGAACGATGAGTAAAAACAATCTCTTACATTCATCGTTCCGCGTTCATCGTTCATAATTTGTTTATGAGCACTGTTACCGAAACGCCGGAGGAAAGGCGCGAGATAATTGTCGAGGAGCTTGAGGCGGTCACGATCCGTTTCGCGGGTGATTCCGGCGACGGAATGCAGTTGACCGGATCGCAGTTTACGAACACGTCGGCGATTATCGGCAACGACATTTCAACCTTACCGGATTTCCCGGCCGAGATTCGCGCGCCCGCCGGAAGCTTGCCCGGCGTCTCCGGCTTCCAACTCAACTTTTCAAGCCACGACATACGCACGCCCGGCGATGTGCCGAACGTCCTCGTGGCGATGAACCCGGCCGCGCTTAAAGTCAACCTGCCCGACCTTGAAGAAGGCGGCACGATCATCATCAACACGGACGAGTTTAATGCCGGAAATTTAGAGAAGGCCGCCTACACCTCGAACCCGCTCGAAGACGGATCGCTCGGCGCTTACCGCGTTCATCGTCTGCCGATCACGACGCTCAATGTCAACGCGCTCAAACAGGAAGTGAAACTCTCGCGCAAGGAGATGGATCGCTGTAAAAACTTCTTCGCGCTCGGCGTTTTATATTGGTTATATGACCGCCCGCTCGCCCCGACGCGCGAGTGGATCAAGGCGAAGTTTGCGAAGAACGAGGAGGTCGCCCGCGCCAACGAGATCGCCTTGCAGACCGGCTACAACTTCGCCGACACCGCCGAAGTTTTCACCACACACTACACGGTGAAGAAGGCTGATCTCCCGCCCGGAAAATACCGTCGCATCACCGGCAACGAAGCGACCGCGATGGGCTTCATCGCCGCCGCGCAACTTGCGGGCAGAACTCTTTTTTACGGCTCATACCCGATCACGCCAGCAAGCGACATCCTGCACGAACTCTCGCGCCGCAAAAACTTTGGCGTGAAAACTTTTCAAGCAGAAGACGAGATCGCCGCCGTCTGCGCCGCCATCGGCGCGTGCTTCACGGGAAACATCGGACTCACCGGAACATCCGGCCCCGGCGTCGCCTTGAAACAAGAAGCGGTAGGACTTGCAGTGATGACCGAGTTGCCTTTGATCTTAATCAACGTGCAGCGCGGCGGCCCTTCGACAGGACTTCCGACGAAGACCGAGCAAGCCGATCTCTTTCAAGCCGTCTGGGGACGAAACGGCGAATGTCCCGTGATCGTCATCGCGCCCTCAACGCCCTCCGATTGTTTCTCGATGGCGATTGAGGCTGTGCGCCTCGCGTTCAAATATATGACGCCCGTCT
The DNA here is from genome assembly GCA_013696465.1 of Pyrinomonadaceae bacterium. Taxonomy (GTDB): domain Bacteria; phylum Acidobacteriota; class Blastocatellia; order Pyrinomonadales; family Pyrinomonadaceae; genus JACCYN01. Next base: position 5,855 of record JACCYN010000133.1, on the reverse strand, counting down.
TCTATCTCTCCGACGGCTACCTTGCGAACGGCGCGGAGCCTTGGCGCATCCCGGACGTAAATGCGTTGCCGGAGATCAAGATCAACTTCGTCACCGACCCAACAAACTTTCTGCCTTACGCGCGCGACGAGCGAACTTTGGCGCGCCCCTTCGCCGTTCCCGGCACGCCCGGATTAGAGCACCGCATCGGCGGCATCGAGAAGCAGAACCTGACCGGCAATGTCTCCTACGATCCCGAAAATCACGAGATGATGGTCAAACTCCGTCAAGAGAAAGTTGACCGCGTGGCGCAAGACATTCCCGACATCGAAGTTTACGGAGACGAAACGGGCAAAGTGCTTGTCCTCGGTTGGGGATCGACTTATGGCGCGATCACTTCGGCGGTCGAGAACTTGCGCCGCGAGGGTCACGCGGTGTCGGGCGCGCACCTCCGTTACCTCAATCCGTTCCCGAAGAACTTGGGCGAAGTGCTCAAAGGTTTCGAGCGCGTGATCGTTCCCGAAATGAACCTAGGTCAACTCTCGACAATGATTCGCGCGAAGTTCCTCGTTGACGCGGTGCCATTCTCGAAGGTGAAGGGCAGACCCTTTCAGATACGCGAGATCGTGCGTAAGGTTGAGGAGTATCTGTGATGGCTTGGAAGGCGGTTATCGTATGAGCACGAAGGTTGAAGCGACGATTGAAGATTTAATGCCCGCGCCCGGCAAAGCCGAGATCATCAACGGAGAGATTGTGCATATGTCACCGACAGGCGGATTGCCGAGACTCGCGGGGGGCGCGATATTCCGCAGCCTTGATGATTACAGACGGCGTACGGGGCGCGGCTACGCGCTGCCGGACAACGGTCGCTTTCGAGGTTGATCTGCCGCACCGCAAGGCGTTCAGCCCCGACGCCGCATACTATACGGGCGAGATGAGCATGGGCGCGCTTCGCGGCGCGCCCGTCTTCGCCGTTGAGGTTAGGAGCGAAGGCGATTACGGAAAGAAGATGGAGCGAGAGATAACGGAAAAGCGACGCGATTATTTTGCCACAGGAACGCTGGTGGTGTGGGATGTTGATTTGATAGGCGAGGCTACGGTGCGCGTCTATCGCGCCGACGCGCCCGATACCCCGCAGATTTTTCGACGCGGCGAAATCGCTGACGCCGAACCTGCTGTTCCCGGTTGGCGTATGAAGGTTGACGAAATCTTCAACTGAGATTTGGGTTGAGTACAAGAAGATGAATACAAACGGTAACGAAACAATCGAGCACAAGGACAACGCGGAAGCGGCTGCTTCGCCCGAAGCTTACGCGGGTTCGATGGCGGCGGGCGAGGTTGCGCCACCCGTTGCGAAATTGACGAAGCAGGATTTCGTCTCCGGTCAGGAAGTGCGTTGGTGTCCCGGCTGCGGTGATTATTCGATCTTAAACAACGTGCAGAAGGTGATGCCGGAGCTTGGCATTCCGCGCGAGAAGATCGTCTTCGTCTCCGGCATCGGTTGTTCGTCGCGCTTTCCTTACTACATGAATACTTACGGCTTTCACACGATTCACGGGCGCGCGCCCGCCCTCGCCACAGGCATCAAAGCCTCGAACCCTGACTTGAGCGTGTGGGTCATTACGGGCGACGGAGACGCGCTTTCAATCGGCGGCAATCATTTCATGCACGTCATCCGCCGCAACCTCGACATCAACTACATTCTTTTCAATAACCGCATCTACGGTTTGACGAAAGGGCAATACAGCCCGACATCAGAAGTCGGCAAGCGCACAAAGTCGTCGCCTTCAGGCGCGATTGACTATCCGCTTAATCCGCTGTCGGTGGCGATTGCAAGTGAAGCCACTTTCGTTGCACGCTCGGTTGATATTGACGTGAAGCATTTAGGCCAGACGATCAGCGCGGCAGCGCATCACAAAGGCGTTTCGTTCGTCGAGGTCTACCAGAACTGTAATATCTTCAACGACGGCGCGTTTGAAAGTTTTACCGAACGCGCTGTGCGATCCGATAAAATGATTTACCTTGAGCACGGGCAACCGCTCGTCTTCGGCAAAGAGCGCAACAAAGGGATCAAGATGAACGGCGCGCGCCCCGAAGTCGTTGAGCTGAACTCCGAGACAGGTTTGACCGCCGACGATCTGCTCGTGCACAACATCCACGAACCCGATCCTTCCGTTGCCTTCATGCTCGCGCGGATGCAGCAGCCGGATTTCCCGCAACCCGTCGGCATCTTTCGGCAAATCGCGCGCGCCACCTACGAGGATTTGCTCGTCGCGCAAATCGAAGAAGCCGTCGCTAAACAAGGGCACGGGCGCATTGAGAAATTGATCAACAGCGGCGACGTGTGGACGGTGGGATAAGGCAAGGATGAAGTAGGAACGCGGAACGATGAATGTAAAACGGTTTCTTCCGCTTCATCGTTCCTCGTTCCTACTTCATCGTTTCAAAGAGGAGCGAAGCGACGAATGATCTGTCCTTCCTGCGGACACGACAATATTGAGGGCGTGGACAGTTGCGAGAACTGCATGAAGCCGTTGCGCGATTTAGATGTGCCGCGCGCGGATGCGACGAGCGGCCTTGTGCGTTCGGTGATGGAAGATGAGTTGGGAAGTTTGGAGCGCAGAGAGTACATCGCGGCGCGTGTGGAAGAGCCTGCGATTGATGTCGTGCGACGCATGAAGGAATTGGGCGTTTCGTGCGCGCTTGTGTTCGACCCTGAAGAGAAGCTTGCCGGAATCTTTACTGCGCAGGATGCGCTACGCAAATTGGGCGTTGATTTGTCTCCGGCGCAGACGCTCTCGGTCGGCGAAGCGATGACACCGAAGCCGGAAGCGTTGCGCGAAACGGATTCAATCGCCGCCGCGTTTAATAAAATGTCAATCGGGGACTTTCGTCACGTGCCTGTGCTTACGGAGGCGGGCGACTACCGCATTGTTTCCGTTGAACATCTGTTGGATTACATCGCCCACAAAGAATGGTAAAGCGTCGGCCGCGAACGAGATTTGAATTTGACAACACCCGTTTGAAAGTTGACTGCCTTAGAACTTCAGGCGGGCTTTTTTTCCTGTAAAAGCAATTTGCGCAAGCGGTCGTTCGAGCGCCGAGGGGCACAGCTTAACAATCTTGGAAGGGAACACAGATGAAGAGGGAAACGCGAGCGACATCTGAAAACGAATCGCCTGAAGGAGAAGAAACCGACCGTATCACCGAACAGGGCGAAGCGGACGAGCCGGACGCGCCGACATCAGGCGATGAGAACGAAGGCATGAGCACGATTCTCGACGCTTCGCCGACGGTCGGCGTGCAAGAGGACGCAGGCGACGAATAGAAAAGAGCGGGGAAGAAACTTATCAAGAAACGGTTTCTTCAGCACGGCAATTGCCCTTCAGCTTGCTTCCTCGATTTTCGCATCGAGCGCGCCGAGCGCCCGTTCGAGCATCGCGCGGTGCGCGGGAAGGCGCGCACGTTCCAACTGTTCGAGCGTGCGGGCACGTGAGAGCTTCAAGGATTCGAGTTGTTCGCGGCGGGCGCGCACGTCAGGCGAAACGTCGTAGTCGGTCGGTTGCTGTACGAGCTTGTCCTGTTCGTCCATCTGCTCGGCAACCGCTTTACTTTCCCATCCTCTCGCCATTCTAATTTCTTCCCGGAAGCGCAATCTTAAGTTTGCGTATTCTAATCTTTTTTAGAGTGTCGTTGTTTGAACTCTCGTTCGCCGCCTGATTCGCCGAGCGGTTGACCGGAAGGCGCGGCAGCCGGTACGGAAGGAGTGGTTGAGCGCGGCGTAACGGAATCGCTTCCGATTTGTTGCGTTGATTCGTCGGCGAAATGCTCGCTCGCTTCCGCGCGCCGCCCGCGCAACGCCGCAGTGTCTTCCATGTCTTCGCGGTTTTGATCGGGGGCGCTCGCGTCGCCCATCTGCTGCCCGCGCCGCTTCTGCGGGATTCCCGCTTTGCTCTGTCCTTCTTTCGTCATCGCTGTTTTCTCCTTGCTTTGTTCTTCACCGCGTCGTGCGCTCCGCCGCCTCTTCCGCCGCTTCGCTGACGCGGAGTTTGTTGGCGTTGATTCTAGGCGTCGGCGGCGCGGCGGAGCGCGCCAGCGACCATTTAAGCGCGGGCGGTGTAATAAACGTCGTCACGACCACCATGATCACGATTGCGCCAAACGTCGCCGCGTCAATCACCGGCTCGCTCACGCCCTGTGCGTTCGGCAGCCGGAGCGTCGCGCCGATCCCGGCAAAGATGAGTCCGACTTCGCCGCGCGGAATCATCCCCAACCCGACTGCCGTGCGGTTAACCCCTCGCTCCAACACGCCGAGCGAGCACAGTTGCTTGCCCGCAATCGCCGCCAACGTCAGCACGGCCGCGAAACTTAAAATCTCCGGGCGGGAGAACACGCGCAGATCAACTTTCAACCCCATCAACACGAAAAAGGTGGGGACGAGCAACGCGCTTACGGGCGCGATCAGATCGTTCAGATCGCGTTCGCCGCGTTGGATGAACGATTCAAAATGCGCTTCATCCAGAACAAGCCCGGCGGCGAACGCGCCGATGATCGGCGCCAGCCCGACGAGCGCCGCCGCCCACGCGAGCAGAAAACAGAACGCGATTGAGAGTCCTAGCAACACGCCGCGACTCTCCATCCGCCCCGCGCCGCGAAACAGATGCGGCACAACGAAATGTCCGAGCGCGATGGCGACGACGAGAAAGCCGATTGACTTCGCGGCGATCAGTCCAACGTCCGCCGCCGACAACGCGCCACCCGCCGCCTGCGCCCGGATCGCTCCGGCGACGATTGCCAAGAGCAGCAAACCCAGCACGTCGTCAATCACCGCCGCGCCGAGCACAATGCGCGATTCGCGCGTCTGCAGCTTGCCCGCATCTTTGAGAACGCGCGCCGTGATGCCGACGCTCGTCGCGCACAGCGTCGCGCCGATAAAGACGTGAACGAGCGTCGCCGCGTCAGGCAGGAAGTAAGCTCCAACGCCCCAACCTAAAAAGAACGGCGCGACGACGCCCAAGATTGCCACTAGCAGCGACGACGCGCCGACCTCCAGCATCTCGCCGAGATTCGATTCCAATCCGACTTCAAAGAGCAAAACGATCACGCCAATCTCGGCAATCGCGGCGAGCACTTCGTTCGTCCGCAACGCCTCCGCGCCCGTAAAGCCGAAGAGCACGAGACTGCCGAGCGCGATACCGCTGAGGAGTTCACCCAGCACCGCCGGTTGCCCCAACCGCTCGAACGCCTCGCCCGCGAGTTTGGCGAGAACGAGAAAAACGCCAAGTCCGAGGAGCACCGTCGGGTCGAGTCCGTGCCCGGCATCTTCTTCGCCGCCCGCCGCGTGAGCGGTTAGTGTCGTCAACAATAGGACGAAGGGGATGAAACCGAAAAGCAGGAGAGGCTTTGTTGATTTTTTTCGTCCCATCACATTATGTTCTTAACTGCAGCGTATTTAGGGAACGAAAATTCAACTCACCTCCTCGCGCTTCATCTGCCTTGAACGCGCATCGGCTCTAAGGGCTGGCCATCGGCCGTCGGTTCTTGCGCGATGTGAGCGGCGGCGGGCGCGGGCGGCGGAAGGCTGACAACCATTTTCTCCAGCGCCTCATTGAGCACGTCGCTCACGCGCGTCGCCAGCACAACCGTCAATTCCTTGCGCACGTCTTCCGGGATGTCTTCTAAGTCGGCTTCATTGCGAGCGGGAAGGATTACGCGGCGAATCCCGGCGCGATACGCCGCTAAGACTTTTTCCTTGATGCCGCCGACCGGAAATACTAAGCCGGAAAGCGTGATCTCGCCGGTCATCGAAGTGTTCGGTTGCACGCGCCGCCCCGTGTAGACGGAAGCGAGAGCGGAAGCCATCGTGACGCCTGCCG
>JACCYN010000115.1 GCA_013696465.1 Pyrinomonadaceae bacterium | reverse complement strand
CCTAAAAAGTAGAAGAAGCCGGGAATCACTTTCTGAAAGTAAGAGAAATCTTCCGCGCCCATCTGCGGCTTGCGCGTGATGAGATTGTTTGCGCCGAGCACGCGGCGCATTACGGGCAGCGTCTCTTCGACGAGCGACGGATCGTTGTACGTCACAGCCGCGCCTTCCTCATACTGCATCTCAAAGGACGCGCCGTAAGCGCTCGTCACGCCCGCGAGCGTTTCGCGCATGAGGGTTTGCACGCGCTTGCGCACGTCTTCGTTCAAAGTCCTGACGGTGCCTTCAAGTTTCACTTCGTCGGCGATGATGTTGAAACGGTTGCCACCCTGCACGATGCCGATGGAAAGGACGAGCGGCTCGGTTGTGTCAACGCGACGGCTGCGGATCGTTTGCAAGGCAGTGATGCAGTTGGCGGCGACCGTCACAGCGTCAACGCCGTCGTGCGGATACGCGCCGTGAACTTTTCTGCCGCGCACGGTAATGATGAACTTATCGGATGAGGCCATCGCCGCGCCTGAATTGTAGGCCACCTGCCCGACCTCGACGTTCGGCAGAACGTGAAGTCCGAATATGGCTTGCGGGCGCGGATTCTCAAGCACGCCTTCCTTAATCATCAAGGCCGCTCCACCCTCTTCTCCGGCGGGCGCGCCTTCTTCTGCGGGTTGAAAAATAAATTTTATCGTGCCGGGAATCTCGGCGCGCATCGAGCTTAAGATTTCGGCAACGCCTAATTCGATTGAAGTGTGAACGTCGTGGCCGCAGGCGTGTTTCACTCCGGCGTTCTGCGAGCGATACGGGACGTTGATCGTCTCATTGATCGGCAGCGCGTCCATGTCGGCGCGCACGGCGATTGTCGCGCCGGGTCGGCCGCCGCGAAGAATGCCGACGACGCCGTGACGCGCGACGTTTGTTTTCACTTCGTCGAATTTCAATTCACGAAGACGCTCCGCCACGACGCGCGCCGTGCGTTCTTCTCGGTTCGATAGTTCCGGGTGAATGTGGAAGTCGCGGCGTTGCGCGATAAGGCGCGGGCGCAAGCTCTCAGCCATCTGCGAAATCTTCCTTTCGCTCGCGGAAGCTGCTTGCGATTCTTGTGCGGAACTGTTCGCTGCCTGCTGCTGCTGTCGCCCGACGCCGACGGCAGTTAGCAACAAGCATGAAGTGAGAACTATGAGGGCGACCTTCGATTTCATTGTTTTCGTTTCTGAATGTTTGAAACTTTAATCGTTATTGAACTGTGGCAGGCAGCAGAGAGCCGCGCGGGTCTGAGGCGATGGCTTCGCCGTTTTCGACGCTTGAGATCATGCCGTGAAAGTAGATGTCTGCGCCGGAGAGCACCACGATGCAGTCACCGGCGTTAACGGTTTTGTCGTCGAGCTGGAATTTTATTTGCGTGGCGTTGCCGTTCGATTGTTGAAGCGTCTCGAAGTGAAAACTATCGGCATCGAGCGGAATGGTTTTTGAATTGTTATCGTATTTGGGCGGACTTTCGGGCATCGGCGAATCTCCTCGCGGCTCATTAGAATTGGGATGAAAGGGGCCGTTACAATATCGTTCGCATCAAACAACGGAAAAGACGAATTCTTGCACGGCGACGATTTTAATTGCTTCCCGGCGGCGTCAAAGGATGTCTGCTTCGTATTAGTAACGCTGGGGAGCATTATATAATGCCCTTGTGCCGATCTCACAAGGCGGGAAAATGTTTGACTCGCTTCGCCGGAGAAGATTTAATGTTTTCGTCCACGCTAAGATGATTTTGTTGTAAAGTCGCATGACGGATTTCTCTTCCAAAAATTCCGCCGCAAGCGCCCGCGAAGATTACGCGACGTTTGCGCGCCGCGTTTACGAAACCGGCGTTCTCTCCGATCCTTGGTTTGACGGAAACCAACGCTTCGGATTGAGCGGTGTGGCGCTCGACGAACAACTCGCCCGCCGACTTGCGCGCGCCGCCGAGCGGGTGACTTACCTGCATCAGGAACTCGTCCAGATTCTGTCGGACGATTCCGCGCTGCTGGAGGAGTTTTACCGTTTGACTCCGTACCAAGGGGCAATGTGGGAAGCGTCGGGCGGGATGTGGCATGGGCAAGCGCGCGCCGATCTCTTTCTTTGCACAGACGGCCGCATCGTGTGTTGCGAACTCAACAGCGACACGCCGTCGGGTCAGCCGGAAGCCGTGCTGCTCAATCGCCTTCTTCGCTCCGCGCACGAAGAGAGATACGCGGGGCGCGGCGAGATCGTTGATCCGAATTTACTCTTTGAAGAACGCTATGTGCGGATGTTGCGCGCAAGCCACTCGAAGCGAACAAGCGCCACGCTCGAACGGGTTGGGATCATCTACCCGACGGAGTTGACCGAAGACTTGGCGATGATCACGTTGTTTAGGCGATGGCTTGAGCGTGCGGGGATCGAAGTGGTGGCGGGTTCGCCGTATAATCTACGGCGCAAGTCGAATCGGATCGAAGTGCTCGGCGTCGAGGTGGATTTGATCGTGCGCCATTACAAAACGGATTGGTGGGGTGAGCGCATACCCGTCTGGCAGAACGCGCCCGACTATGCAGACGCGGAGCCGCTTCACCTGCCGCTCGGCGAGTTGTTGGCGGCGGAGATGAACGACGAGGTGACTGTTGTTAATCCGTTCGGTTCGGTCGTCACGCAAAATAAGTTGTCGCTGGCGTTCTTCTGGGAAGAGCAGGGACGATTTTCAAAACAAGCGCAGGGGTGGATTCGTAAATACATTCCAGAGACGCGCCGGACGAGAAGCGTTTCTTTAGAGCAATTGAGAGCGGAGCGGGAAAGTTGGGTGCTGAAGAGCGATTACGGTTGCGAGGGGCAGGAGACGATCTGCGGCCAATTCGTAAGCGAAGAGATTTGGGAGAAGACGCTTAGAGAGATTGTGCCGGAGCACTTCGTGGCGCAGAGATTTTTTCACGTCGCGGCGGACGAAGCGGGGCGCTTGCCGAACTACGGCGTTTACGTTATGGGCGGCACGGCGGGCGGATTTTTCACGCGCCTCGCGCATCAAAGCACACAGTATACGGCCTTAACCGTTCCGACTTATATTTTGAAAGAAAAGTAGATCACAAAATGTCTGACCAAAATCCTTTAGATGATTTGAGCCGCGCCGGACGCATCAACCGGCGCGCCCCACAAGAGCCGGAGACGCATAAGACTTGGTGGGAAACTTCGCGCCGCAAATTTATCATCGGCGGAACGGCGCTTGCCGTCACCGGCGCCGCGCTCTGGGGCGGCGTTGCGCTTCTTTCCGGTGATGACACGAGCGATGTTGATAAGGATTCGCTTGAGTTGCAAAAGTCGTCGGGATGGAACGTCGGCTCGGAAGAGAAGCGTCTGACGTTGACGGGCGCGCAAACCGCCGACTCGCAGGGCGGCGAGAACTGGCGTAGATACCTTGAGCAATCGGCGTTGCTCTCCGCCTATCAACCGAAGTCCGCGCAGTGGATGCCGTTCTTCGTGCCGACCTTGATTCAGTCGTTGCAGTTTGAAACATTGCGCAATCAACTCTCACCCGTTTTCATGCCCGACATGCGCGAAGCTTACGGGCGCGGACAGACGATTGCCAAAGAGTTTTTGACGAACGCCGAAAACGCCGGAGAAACGGCCATCATCGTTGACTTGCCGGGACGTGACAGCATCGCCTTCGGTGCAGGCATGGCAGACGCCGCGCATCTCGTCACTATTTTCGATAACTTTCCGCACCCGCTCGGCGTCACACCATCGCACGAGACGCTCGGCGCGATGCTCTATTACGCGGGCGAAATCGAATCGAAGCAGGGAAGCGCGCCCGCCAACGCGCCTGTCGTCTTTCTGCTCGACTCGAATCGCCTCGCCGCTTACAAAGACGCCGACGCGCAATTCGATAACCGTTATCTGGCGAAGCTGCCTTCGGCGCAGAAGTTCGGCGAGATGAACGTCAAATCAATCATCTACATTACGCCCGACCGCACGCGCGCCGAAGAACTCGACGACTTGAACGAGGATTTCGTTGAATATAAAAACAAGAACATCAACGTGGCGATGTTGCCCTTGAGCGACTTTACACAGGGTGACCCAAACGTGGCGGGCGCGAGCGGCGGCGGCACGTGGTCGAACACCGGCGGGCAGAACTACTACTACGGCGGAAGCCCCGCGAGTCATATGTTCTTTTTCTATTCTTACCCGTTCTACCGTCCTTACCCGATGTATTATAACCGCTACCCGAATTACTCAAGCGCGACGCGCTCGCCGTCGTTTCGCCCGCCGGTCACGCCGCCGCGTTATCTTCCAGCCGCGCGTCCGACCGTCTTTTCGGGCACGCGCATCGGCGGCGCAAGCGGTGTCGGGCGCAGCAAGCCGAGCGGCTTCGGACGCTCCACCGTGCGCGTGTCTCCGTCGGGCAGCGTCGTCGGCACGCGCGCCGGACGTTCCGGTTTTTATTCGCCCGGTCGCTCCGGCTCGTTCGGTCGCGGCGGCGGCGTCGGCGGCGGTTAAGAAGGATCATGATCAAAGGAAATAGAATTCAAGGTTATTCACTGTGTCGCGTTATGTGTGGAGATGAAGATGTCGCGTAGGTCTTGGTTGAAGGGCGCTTCACAGCTTTTCGGTGGCGGGGAAGATGAAACTTATTTCTTCGGGTTGCAACTTCTCATTCACGCTTTCGGTAAAGACGAATTGCGCGCGCGCCTCGCCAACGTGATCGCCGACCCGGATGGCGCGCTGCAAGACGTGGCGGCGAAGCGTCGTTATGTCAAGCGCATCGTCGCCGTGCTGTTGGAGCAAGAACCGTACTGGAGTCAAGCCTTCTGGGATTACAAAACGGAGCGCGAAGAATCCGAAGCGGAGTTTGAAGCGTGGGCGGCGGAACTCTCCGCGAGCACCGCGACCGAAGCGGAAGAGTTGGATGCTTCGATTGACGGCGCGCATCGTCTGTCGAACGAAAAGGATTACGTCGCCGTGACGTTCATTCTCCACTTAAACGAGCCGTTTCCGCCGGCGGAGATTGATGACAAAGAAACGTATTGGATGAGCGCGACAATCGGCAAAATCGTGCGCGGACTGCTGCTCGTCAACCCGGAGACGATCCTTGCCGACGGCGTTTTCATCATTCCCGGAAACGACGTGGACGGCCTTTCAGATGAAGATTTGTTGACCGGCGGCTGGAGTTACCTGCGGGTTTTGCAATAGCTCTATCGAAGTATAAAGCAACTTGAGGAGAGAAACTTGTGAACTATCCTCTGCACGTCTCTTTCAAAATCTTGGCCATCGCCCGACAGCTTTCCGTCACGGACGCTTCGGGAAACCTGCTCGCTTACGCCAAACAGAAAGCCTTTAAGCTCAAAGAAGCCGTCACGATCTTCGCCGACGCGGAACAGACGCGACCGCTCTACACGGCTAACGCCGAAAAGATTTTAGATTTCTCCGGCCGCTACAACTTCGCCGACGCCCGCACCGGCCACTCGCTCGGCTCCGTCAAACGACAGGGCATGAAGTCGCTCTGGAAAGCTCATTACGACATTTTCGACGAAACGCACAACGCGAATCTCACAATTAGGGAAGAGAACGCTTGGATTAAAGTGTTCGACTCGCTGCTTGGCGAAGTCCCCGTCGTCGGCATGTTTTCGGGCTACTTGTTTCATCCTGCCTATCTCGTACAACGCGCTGACGGCACAACGATCATGCGTCTGGAGAAGCAGCCCGCGTTCCTCGAAGGCAAATTCAGAATTGATAAACAAGCCGAGATGAGTCAGGACGAAGAAACGCGCGCCCTGCTTTCTTTGATTATGATGATCCTGCTCGAACGCTCGCGCGGTTAAACTTTTAAGTCGCTCGAAATTTGCTCGCCCGAACGAGTCGAAGCCTAACCGAAGTGCGAACTGTTAGCTGTCTTCTTCTATCGAATGGTTGATGAAGTCACAATCAAGTCTTCTCGTAGCGCGGGCGAGTTGAAGCTTTCTGACCCGAAGCCGCCCGGCTCACGTTACCCCGTCGAATATCTCCGCGTTAGTCTCAAGGATAAAGATATTGCCGCCTCGTCCGCGAAGGTCTACATTTACGAGCCTCACAGTTTGGCGTTGCTCTTTGAAGAGTTAACCGCTAGCTGGAAAGGTTGGGAAGGCGCAAAGGAGTGGTCTTCCGTCGAAGGGGATTTTAGTCTCTCGTGTAAGTCGGATGGTCTCGGTCATGTTGCGATTGAAGTGACGCTGAAATCAGGGTTGTACGAAGATGATTGGCGCGTCAAAGCGGTTGTTCACGTTGATGCTGGTATATTGGATGAAATTGCCAGAAAAGTAAGTCAGTTCTTGCATGTAGAGCGCGCCAGCTAACAACGCCATGCAGCCGACCGCGAGTTAGCCTGCCTCTCATCGAGAACTTGTGTGATTTCGAGGTTGTGTGCACGGCGGCTGATGGCGGGCGTTGCCGAAGGTTAAAGCGTTTCAACTCGCGTTCGTTTCAGACGTAACGCTTTCCTAACTGCCGCGCGCCGCCTTGTGTTATTGCCGCCTTGTATTATTATTGCCTTCAATAACCTGATGATTTGAGGAAGGAAAATTTCAAGGATGACCTACGTTGTCACGGAGAGTTGTGTTGATTGTAAGTACACGGATTGCGCGGCCGTCTGCCCCGTCGAGGCTTTTCATCAACTGCCGGATCGTCTCTACATCAATCCCGATACGTGCATTGATTGCGATGCGTGCGTGCCGGAATGTCCGGTTGAGGCGATTTACCCGGACACGGCTGTGCCGGAACAATACGTCGAGTGGACTATGCTGAACGCGGAAGCGGAGAAGTATCCGATCATCAGCGCGAAAGAGCCTGCTTTGAACGGGCCGAAATGCACGGGCGCGCCGGAATAAAAGCCACGCGCGGACGATTTTAATTTCAGAAATGTAAAGGACGAATTTCGATGAACGAGGATGTATTGAGTTTGGTAGGGACGAAGGCGGAAGTGTCGCGGCGCGATTTCGTAATGACATCGCTTATCGCGGGTTTCGCGCTTGCCGTGCAGCCCGTGACGGCGCAGACGATCACGACGGACACGACGGGACTTGTCGCGGGTGAAATAAAAATTCCTGTTTCCGACGGTGAGATTCCGGCTTACCGCGCGATGCCCGCAACGGGGAAATCTTTTCCCGTCGTCCTCGTCGTGCAAGAGATCTTCGGCGTGCACGAACACATCAAAGACTTGTGCCGTCGCTTCGCCAAACTCGGTCACATGGCGATTGCGCCGGAGCTTTACGCACGTCAGGGCGATGTGTCGAAGATGACAGACTTTAGCGAGATCGTCAGCAAGGTCGTCTCAAAAGTTCCCGACGCACAGGTGATGACGGACTTAGACGCGGCGGTGGCGTATGCGAAAAAGTCGGGTAAGGGCAATAAATCTAAATTAGCGATCACGGGCTACTGCTGGGGCGGCCGGATCGTTTGGCTTTACGCGGCGCACAACCCGAAGCTGAAGGCGGGCGCAGCGTGGTACGGGCGGCTTGTTCCGACCGCGACTTCGCCGCGCAACTCTTTGCAGCCGCAGCACCCGATTGATGTTGCGCCGACGTTGCGTGCGCCCGTGCTTGGCTTGTATGCCGGTCAGGATCGCGGCATCCCTTTAAGCAGCGTCGAAGAGATGCGGGCGGCGTTAGTGAAGGCGAAAAGTAAATCCGAGATCATCGTTTACCCGGACGCGCAGCACGGCTTTTATGCCGACTACCGACCGTCTTACAACAGGGAAGCGGCGGCGGATGCGTTCGGTAAAATGCGCGAATGGTTTCGCCGTCACGGTGCGGCGTAAACGAAGGCGAACAAGGACAAGGCGAAGCGCGAAAAGTTAAGGATGGCTTTTAGCTTTATAGAAGTTATGGGGATGAGCGAGGAAGTTTAGCTTTACGGCTTGAGTCGTGATGCGCGGCCGTTATTATCACGCCTGAAGGCGTAACTCTGAACCCGAACTGCGTAACTTCTACTTTAATTAAGGCACTAACATACTTCACTCATTTCTACTTTTTGAATTCAACCAAATCCCAAAGATTGCCGTATAAATCTTTGAAGACGGCAACCGTTCCGTATTCCTCGTCTTTCGGTTCTCTGACGAAAGTTATGCCTTGTGATTGCATGTTTTTATAGTCTCTCCAAAAGCCATCGGTTTTTAAGAACAGAAAAACTCGCCCACCCGTCTGGTTTCCTATCCGGCTTCTTTGTTCTTCGCCGACTCCCTTAGCGAGCAATAAACAACATTCTTCCGCTCCCTTCGGCGCGACCAAAACCCAACGCTTTGTTTCGCTCTGAGGCGTATCTTCGACAAGAGTGAAATTTAATTTCTCCGTATAAAATTTGATGGCTTCGTCATAGTCGTCTACCACTAAAGCGATATGCGCGATGCTTTGTTTCATGGTTTTATTCGTCTATGGGTGAGTCGAGTATATTTACGCCTTGATTAAACGGGCGCGCTTTTTGCGTTTGAAGCGGCGGGAAGCAAGTGCTCAAGAAGTTCGTAGAATTCGGCGAAGTCAATTGGCTTTGTGAGATAGCCGTCGCACCCGGCGGCGAAGGGCATCGTTGTTTGACGTTATCTACCGCTGTTCGGGAGCGTAGGGTTTGTTGTAAAGGTTTTGGTAAACCCATCCGAGCACGCGAATCTCCGCCGTGCAGAGCGCTTCCAACCAGCACGCGGTTAAATAAACGCGGCGCATCTGAGCGGCGGGAATCTTTTCGGCTTCCGCGAGCGCGGAGGCGTCCCTCTCGGTCGAAAGACGAAAGGCTTCGGAAATCTCCATGTTGGTTTTAGAAGCCTCGTCGAGCGCGCCGAGGAGTTGCGTGATCCATGCATGAAGTTCTCGCTCCGCCCGGTGGACGGCGAGGGCTTGAAAGATGCCGACGGCGAGACGATCTTCGGCCGTCGAGAAACGGTAAATCTCTTCTTGCGCTTCCCCGTCTTGCTCCTGCTTCCATTGAAAAAGCTCTTCAATCGCCGGATGACGAATAACATTCACGCGCGCATCGTGATTAATAAACCACTCCACCGTGTCGGCAAGCGAACTTCGTTCCAATTCGCCGTCGCGGTCGCGTCGAAGCGGCGGCGGGGCTTGGGCCGTGTGCGCCGCCCCGTCTGTTTCTGAAGCTGACATACTCTTTAATAGTGAACAGTGAATAGCGAATCGTGACGAGAAGATTTCATCTGTCAGAACTCTCGGATTGAAATCGTCGGCGAGCGGAAAGTTCGCGCCGGATTAAACTCTCGCGGAGGCTTCTTGTTCGTCCTTTTGCCTTTGCAAGCGTTTGCCGAACACTCCGTTCCAAGGCGGAATCACGATTGACACCGCGCCGGAGGCTTGCGCCATGCACGCGAGGCGAATGATCGGCTGCGGTTCGTCCGTGTTGATGTAGCCAAACTCTTTCATCTGTTTACCCTCGCGCCTCGATACGGCGGAAAGTTTTTCCGCCCCGCCGAGCACGCCGACCCAGCACGTGCCGCAGGCCGCAGAGCGACACTCGACCGGAATCGGCCCTTCAATCCGACGCGGATCACTTGCGCTCCAATCGCGCGAATGGTCGCGCGCCGCGCCCGACGCCAACTCTTCTCCTTCAATTACCTTGTATTTCGCCCGCGCATCCCGTTCGTCAAAGGTGACCGTCCATTGTTTGTCCGCCGTGCGCAGAAATCCGAAGACGCCCTGACTATCATTGCGCGCCCGTTCGCGCAAAATCCCTTCGGGAGATTTACGCGCGTCGGCAGCATCGAGCGTAATCACGCCCGGCGAATTCTTTAACCGCTCAAGCCCGACTTGTGCGAGCGTCATAAAAGCCACCATCATGATGCCTAGCGTAAGGGATTCATCCCGCTTCGTCTGCGCGGCGATTGTTTTGGCGACACGGCGGACGTGTTCGGCGAGTGTTTGCGACGACGCATCGGGATTTGATTCGACGAATCCGATTGTTGCCGCTTTAGCTTCTGCCCAGAAGCGATGCCCATAGAGAAATGTGTGCGAAGAATCGATCTGATCTTGCAAACGGTAACTGCCTTTGAGGGATAATTCGCGCGCGAGTTGACCCGCGCCTTCCGCTTCGTCGAGAAGACGCGCGAGATCGAGCGGATAAAAAGCAAACCAGATTTGCACCGCCGCCCTGTCCACTTCGTGAACTTCCGGCAAAAGCTCACGAAGTGCCGCCCGCCAAACCCCTATGTCGGCGTTTTCTATAAAATTTCTAAAGCGCGTTTCGCTGCTCAAAATCGTTCTCTACTCCTGAAATGTTTGCGATTAAAAATTAAACAGTGAGTCTAGCAATAATGTGCCTAAGCTCCAAACCACCCGCCAGCGTAAACTTACTCGCAGCCGCGCTTATAATTTCCGTGCCGGTCAACTTTCAACCGTCGCTCCGGCATCTCACATACCGCATTAAATC
>JACCYN010000100.1 GCA_013696465.1 Pyrinomonadaceae bacterium | reverse complement strand
GAGACGGTTGAGATCGTGCACGAAGTTTGTCCGCCGCCTTGGGTGTTATTGGTGTTAGTATTGGTGTTACTGTTTGAGTTGTTGTTGGAGTTTGTGGAGTTGGAGTTGCCGGTGTTCGAGTTGCTGTTCGTGTTGTTCTGCCCGTTGTTGCCGCGGCCGTTGCCTTGACCGTTGCCTGAATTAGTATTGCCGTTAGAGTTGGAATTACCGTTCGTGTTCGAGTTGCTGGTGTTGGAGTTGTTAGAGTTGGAATTGCCGTTGACGTTTGTGCCGCCCGATGTGGTGCCTGAGCCGTCCGTGACGTTTGTGGAAGTGGTCGTATCGTTGAGCGCGACCTGCGGTATGAGGTCTTGAAAAACGTCGCTATCAATCGTCATGTCACCTGAAGCCGTGACGTCCACCTTAGTCTCACCGCCTTGATCATTAACCAAGTTGATGACTTCTTCGCCGCCTACCGGACGACCGCGCCAGTTAAAAGCGATGCTCGTCCAGACGTTGGGACCGAACGTCACGCCGTCCGAAAACGTAATGGTTCGACAATCACCCGTGCCGATTGTTCCGCTGTTGTCGAAGTCCATGCAGACCCGGTAGCTCGTGCTGCTCAAGCGTTCGACGCGCGATTCGTCGCCGGTTTGCGCGCGGCGACGCACCGAATCGGTGCGCGCTCTTTCGAGATGACCGGCGAGTTCGCGCACTGCACCCGACAGGCGCATCGAGGCGCGCGCTTTTTGAATGCCGATGAACCCGAAAGTGGAAGTGATGGCGATGACCGCCATAATGATCACGACTTGCAAGATGCTGAAGCCCGCTTCACCGCGCGCCCGCGTTGTCCCGTTTAACTCTCGTTGATTCATAAAGCCTCCAAAGATTCTCGGTCGAAACCCACTCTGTTCGCGCGCCGCATCGCTTCGCGTGCTAATGTTAATTGCAACAGCGATGCCAAATGAGTTTTCTCCTTTGAATATGCCTACCTTGTATTATTACCCGTGATGTCCGGTGTCGAGAGTGTTACTTTGCGTGACAGTGAAGAGACGTGCATTTCACAGTGAAGGAGGCCTCTTCACCGACCACCACGTTCGCACCTCGTCTACGTAATCCTGTCACCGTCCGAAACAATCGCGCGGCGGCGTAGCGTGTTGCGCTTGAGCGTCGCGCGGTTGCGGGGCTGTTGCGTAAATAATGTAATTGATGAATTTTGTAGGAGATGGATCGACGAGTGAAGCCTGCGGCCTGCGAGTTGCTCAAGAAGCGCGCGAAGCTAGTCGCCTCTTTTGCTTCAGCCGTGAAGCGGTGAAGAGTTAAAACGGTAAAATCGTTTCAGTCGGAATGTGTCGAAAGCTCTGTGCGGCGTGCTTCGGCAGAGAAGTCTCAGCGCGAACGTCGGCGTTGCTTGTAGCAGTCACGTTAAGACTGGCGATAGGAGTAATCAACCGAAGGCTCGTTCCCCCGGCGCGTAGTGCTGCGCGTCGCGCGGGGGAACGCGAAAGCGCCCCGGCGTCACTCAGTCCGCCGGGGCGCGATTTTCAAGAAGTCAATAAGGTAAAAGTAAAGAATGGGAATAAAAGAAGCGGGCTTTCCTGTTCTTAATTTTTGCCTTTCTACTTCACTTAGTTCGGCTCGTATTCGTCCGTGCCGGTCGCTCTCGATTCGGTATTGTTAAGCCGAAGGGCGAGCGAGCGGGCGGTGTAGACGAAGGGCGCAGGGCCGCCGCGTTCGCTTTGTAATTGCCAAACAAACTCGTCTTGCATCTGGCGAAAACGCCAGACGCTACCGCGCTGATTGAAGATCACGAAGTAGAGCGTTTCGCCCGTGCGCGTGCGCATCTGCCCGACGAGCGCGCTCGCGCCGCCGTCCGTGCGGCCAAGCGTGCCGGTCTTGCCGATCACGCTGCCGCGTGATTGCGGCGAGGTGTAACGTTTTCGCAGTGTGCCGGGATCAACGCCCGCGACGGGCAAGATGTCGGAAGGAACGAGTTTGTGCTTGCCGAGTTCAGCGACGAGCGCGCGCCAGATTTTCATCATCGCGCGCGGCGTGACGCGATTAACTCCGAGTCCGCTCGCGGTGGCGAGATAAACTTCCGACGGGTTGACGCCGACCGTGCTCGCCAGAAAACGCTCCAAGCCTTCGGGGCCGCCGAGTTGATCGCCGAGGCGATCCGCCATGAAGTTATTTGAATAACACTCAAGCACTTTCAGCACGTCAACGAGCGTGCTCGAACGATGCAGCAGTAATTGACGCGCGCCCGCCGGAACCGAAGCGACGTAGACCGCGCCCATCACGCCGACGCTCGGCAATGTTCGTGATTGAACGCTGGCGGCGACTCGCTGGTATTCACTCCACGCGCGTGAAGCACCCGTGGGGCGTCGCGTCGCGTCGAGCGTGTCGTAGAAATTCTCGCCGGAGCGCAAAGCCGAAGGGCTGTAGTTCATCGTGAAGCCGGGAGCGACGATGAGATCGCCCGTTACTGTGCGAATGCCTAATTTATTTAATTCGCCCGCGAGCATCATGGCGTGTTCGTAATTAAACGAAGGGTCGCGCCCCGAAATGATCAGGTCGCCTTCAATCGTGCTTGTCGCTTGGTCGAATCGGCCGTTCGTCCAGAGCACCGTGTTGAAGCGATGATTGGGTCCGAAGGTGCGAAGCGCGGCGAGCGCGGTCGCCAACTTGATGGTCGAGGCCGGATTGAAACCGACGTTCGATTGTTGCTCAAACTGCGTGCGCCCATCTCTGCTTTCGACGAGTATGCCTTCGCGCCCCGTGAGCAATCCGCCATAAGGCAGTGGCACGACATCTTCGGCGGAAGGCGTGGCGGGCGTGTAAACCGTGCGTTTGACGGTCGAAGACGGATCGGCGACGACGGGCGGAGGAGTCGTCGGGCGTGCCGTTTCCTGCGCCGAGGCGTGAACCGGCAGCCACAGTAAAAGCATGAGCCAAAGGGTAAAACGATTACGCGCTTGTTTCTTCATCAAGTTCTTCTCCAAAGTACTATCGAACCCCTTCCGATGCTACCACAAAGAATGTTCGCCGTTTCAATCTCTACTTAAGCGACGTTAAAAAGCCGTCCGGCTTCCGCACGCGAGCAATTTGATGCCGTCAATGTTAGGCGGGATGTATGAGGAATTCTCCTTAGGAAGCTGTTATATGGCGCGAAAGCAAATTCGATTGACACGACCTCAAATGTATCCATAGAATTTCCCACATTAAATAATAGATCACTAATGCGACGAGAAATCCAGACAGTAACGATAGAAAATATCCGCGCGACTCACCGCGCGCGCAAAAGCGAAATTGATTTGCGGCTGGCGGAGTTCGCTAACATAGGCCTGCGCGGTTCAGACGAACGACTCTTTGAGGAATTGGTGTTCTGCATTTTTACGGCCGGGGCGTCGGCGCGCATGGGCTTGCGCTCAATTGAAGCCGTGAGAAGTTTGCTTCGTGAGGGAACGCACGAAGAGTTAATTGAAGCCTTGCAGAAGAAACATCGCTACCCGCGCGCGCGCTCCGGCTACATCGTCGTTACGCGCGACTACCTGAACGAGAATTGTGGGATGCGTCTGCGCGCGCGGCTGGCGAGTTTTAACGACCCCATAGCGCGACGCGACTGGCTGGCGCGCGAACGTCGCATCAAAGGCTTGGGTTACAAAGAGGCGAGTCACTACTTGCGCAACATCGGATTTCGCGGCTACGCGATTTTAGACAAACACATCTTGCGCAGTCTTCACGAACTCGAAGTGATTGATTCCCCTTTGCCGCCCACGACGCGCCGCCGCTACCTTGAAGTTGAAGAAAGCTTGCGCCGTTTCGCCGAACGAATAAACATAGATTTTGACGAGCTTGATCTGATACTCTGGTCAATGAAGACGGGTGAGATTTTGAAATGAGAGACGAGTCAATTAACGAGCAAGTAGAAGGCTGAAGCTAAAAGGCAAATGCGCCATAGATCGATCTCATTCAAAATGCTGTTTCAACCTTGTGCTTCTCATTCGCCGCCCGGTAGTACAGGAAGTTTTTATGCAAGCTCTTAGCTTATGCCAAGCAACGCGCCGCGTGGCGACCGGCAATCGCGCCATCTTTGTTATCTGCATCTGCCTCGCGCTCTGCGCAAGCGGCGTTGTTCCGGTAAAAGCGTCAGACGAACGAAAGAAGCGAAGCACGGCCGAGCGCGCTCTGCGTAACGGCGACTTCGACGCGGCCGCGCGCCTCTTCCGCGAAGTGCTCGTCAAATATCCGAAGGACGCAAACGCGCGGCTGCGATTAAGTTTTGCGCTGCTTAAACTGAGAGAACTGCAAGACGCCTTCGATCAAGCCGCGCGCGTGCTCGCTGCCGAACCAAATTCCGCGCGCGCCTACGCCCTGCTCGGATCGGCGCTGCTCGCCGTCGGCAACTTCAAAGATTCAATAACTGCGTTTCGTACGTCGCTCACGCTCGACGAAAACGAATCAATGGCGATTGCCGGTTTGGCGATGATCAATTTTTACGAGAATCGCTTGGATGAAAGCATAAGCGGTTTGCGGCGCGCGGCCTTCCTTGATCCGCGCGAGCCGGATCATGTTTTCAATCTGGCACAGGCGGCGGCGCGCTCGGAACGCTACCGCGAAGCCGCCAACGCTTACGAACGTTTTTTGCGCGTCGCCCCCATCACGGACGCCGACCGCCGCGCTCGCATTCAAGGTTTGATTGACTTCTTACGCTTCCTCGGCGAACAGGGAAGACTGTATCGCCCGGCCGGTGAAGCGAACGCCGTTGTGCCGTTTGAGTTGGTTAACAATCGTCCGGTCGTTGAGGTGCGGCTCGGAAACTCAAAAGAGGTTCTGCGTTTTGTCGTTGATAGCGGATCAGGGATGTGCGTGGTCTCGGATGAGGCGGCGCAGCGCATCGGGTTGCGCTCTGTGGCGCGTGGTGGGGCGGCACGCGCTATCGGCGGCGGCGGGCGATTTGAAATTGTCTACGGCTTTCTGCCTTCGCTCCAGATGGGCGCGGCCGTTGTGGAGAACGTTCCCGTCTACATCCGGCGATTCCACGGCGACGCGCAAAAGGCGGACGGCTACATCGGGCTTTCCGTAATGGCGAAGTATCTCACCGAGATTGACTACGGAGCGAGGCGCATCAGTTTTACGCGCAACGGCGAGCGACGCGCGGCCAACAACGAGGCGGCGAAGGTGAGCGAGTCGAACTCCGACCCTAAGACGACTGAAATTGTTGCGCGCAACACGCCGAGCGGTTTCTGGAGCGGCGAGATCAGACTTGACGGCATTGACAAGCCGCTTAACTTTATTATTGACACTGGCGCGAGCATCTCGGTCATCTCCGAACAACTTGCGACGCGCGAGGAGATGAACCGCTTCGCGCGCGGCGCGCGGCTGCGCGTATTCGGGGCGGCGGGCGTGGCGGAAAACGTGCCGATGCTCGTGTTGCCGCGCCTCCTGCTCGGAGCGTACGCGCGCGCGAACGTCCCGGCCGTCGTGCTCGACATGAATTCGATCAACGAAACTGCGGGGTTTGAGCAAACCGGAATTATCGGCGGCAACGTCCTGCGCCACTTCCGCGTTACTTTCGATTTCGGACGCATGTCCGTGCGACTGGAGCCGCTCGCCGCCCGTCGCACAAATTCCACAGAAGAGGCGGCGCGCCGAAAGTGAAGCAAAGTATTTATCTTGAAACGTCCGTCGTCGGCGCATACCTCGACAACGGCGAACCGTTCCGCCGCGATCTGACGATCCGCTGGTGGGAGCATGAGATGGCGGAGTACCGCGCGGTGATCTCGCCGCTCGTCGTGCGCGAATTGGAGCGTGTCTCCGAACCGCATCGCACCGGATATTTGAAACTCGTCGAATCGCTCGAAGCGGTTGAACTCGCCGACGAAGCGGCGATCCTCGCCGAAGGTTATATCGCGCGCGGCATCTTCCACCGCAAGTACATCGCCGACGCGCTGCACACGGCGATTGCTTCCGTTCACAAAATAGATTATTTAGTGACGTGGAACTTCGGGCATCTGGCGAACGTGCGGAGGCAAGCGCGCATTCGGCTTTTTAACACAACGGCCGGATTCTTCGTGCCGATGATCGTCACGCCAGAGTTTCTGGTTTCGGAAGCGACGGAGAAGGTGAAAGAATTTTAGATTTGCGATTTTAAATTTCTGATTCCAGAATGAGTAACTTCTAGATTCAGAATTCTCAAATTTGTAAAAATCAATCTTGATTGTTTGATTCTTAAAATCTAGAATTGCAAATCCGAAATCAAGAATTCAGAAGATGTATCGCAAACCTAAATTCTTAGAGGTGCTTCATGAGATACGCGAAGAGATGTCGCGTGAAGCCGATTACGACGTTGATCTGTTTGCCGAGATGGTGCGTACGAATCAACGTCCGCAGCACGGGCCTGAGCGCAACATTCGCGGCTACAAAAGTCGCGCGCCGCGCGCGACTGAAGATGAAAGCTTTACAAAGATCAAGGGAAGAAAGCGCGCGGTGAGATGAATTCGAGCGATTAGCGATCAGTTTTCAGCGAAAGATGAAAGAAGCTGATTCCTGATCGCTATTTATAATTGCCTCGCAAAAGTTTATGGATTCAAACTTCGGTGCCATCGGCTTGGAAGTGCCGAGCGAAAAAGATTTCAATCATCTTGCGGAACGCGCTGGCAAGCAGGGCGAGCCGACACGCCTGCATCGTCGCGGCGCGGTGCTGCATGGTCGCTGCTGGAAGTTGGGCGACGGACTCGAAGTCTGGACGGTGCTTTACGAATCGGGGACGGGCGAAGTTTTTTACGCCGATTGCCGTCCCGGTTATCGCGCGCGTTACGCGCAGCGCATCAGCCCGTGGGCCTTGACCGAGTATGACGAAGAGGGCGAAGCGATTGTGCACGGCTACTGCACGGGAACTGACATGGAAGTTCTCTTTGAGTTACAGAATTTAACTGAGGTTGGCGCAAGCGGGTTTCGCCAGCCGGAACTGAGTGTGGGTTTATGTGGGTTGGCTTACCGCGCGCGCGTCTGCACGCGCCGCGAAGATGTGTTGTGGAAGCCGTTAGAGAAGTCCGCGCCGACGCGCGCCGCGCACGAAAACGATTGGAGCTTGTGTGGGCGCGTGCTCGCCTTCAAGCCGTTGTGCAATCCGCTTTCCGGCACCGAGCTTTACTGGGTGTATCTCGATCTTGAGCGGCTAAAACTCGAAGTTCTCATTAACAGGCGCACCTTGCGCGGCGGGAAACTCTCGGTCGGCGCGACGCTCACCGCCGAAGTCTGGCTGCAAGGTCATGTGCTTGACACGCGCGCCTTGCTTTCGCGTTACGAAGGAGTTGACGAGGCGTTCTCGTTAGCCGCGTCGTGGAGTAATTTGAAACGCAATAATTAAAGAAAGCGTTCAATCGTCAAGCGTCTACTTGTCAGCCGTCGCTTCATACCTGACGAGTTTAGGTTGCGTCCTTAGAAGTGAGTTCTTCCGGTGAGCCATTAGCCGTCGCTTCCATCCCACGGCTGACCCCTGATCGCTTACATCAACTTGTTTTGAAACGATTCCTCTTCACCACACTCATCTTCCTGATCTTCAGCCTCGTCGCGCTCTATTTTTTTAATCGTTACTGGATTCATCGCTTCGACGCGCTGATCGCGCGGCAGGCGAGCGTCTACGATCTCGATCCGGACTTGGTGTGGAGCGTGATCCATGAGGAAACTTATTTTCGACCGTGGATGAAAGGCGAGGCTGCGGAAGTGGGTTTGATGCAGGTGACGCCGACGGTCGGGCGCGAGTGGGCGGCGGAGACGGGGATGCGCGAACTCGGTCGGCAGATGGCGGCGAACCCGAAAGCGGTGTTAAGCGACCCGGAAAGAAACATCCAGATCGGCTGTTGGTATTTGGAGAAGATGTTCAAAGCTTACCGCGACGTGCCGGGGCGCGAAGCGCGCTCTCTCGCCGCTTACAACGCCGGGCAGAGGCGCGTCAGCGAGTGGGAGCGCACGGCAGAAAACGCACCCGCCCTTACTGAAAAGGAATTCATCGAGCGCATCGAGTTTCCGACCACGCGCGCTTACGTCAGCAACATCCTCGCGCGCTACCGCGAGTTGAAAGCGACGGGCGGAAGTGAATCAAGAAGCGCGCGAACTTCGAGCATGGAAGTCACCCGGTAAACTACCGGAAGTTGCTCGCGGGCAACGCCGATTTTCATCGGCTATGCTCGGCAGATCATCTCCGAGATCGGCGACTTGCTCATGCTTTCAAGGTTGTCGTTTTAGTTTGCGCCCCTGACTCGCCGAAGCGATTGCTGAAGAAACATCCGCCGCGCGCCGGGAATCTTCCAATGTAAATCGTAAGTCTCATTCGCCTTCTCGCGGATTGTTAAGAGCTGTTCCAAGATGACGACCATGTATTGCGCGCGGTGGGTGTTGCCCATCGCATCGGGGATGATCGAAGACGGTGCGGTGGCCGTCGAAGACGCGCGCATCGCGGGCGTCGACACACGCCTTGAACTCACGAAGCGTTTCCCACATTTCAAACTTCAGGACTACGGCGAAGCGGCGATCCTGCCCGGCCTCGTCAACGCGCACTCGCATCTTGAACTCACCCTGATGCGCGGCTTTCTTGAACGAGAGGAAACGAATTTTTTCGAGTGGCTGCGAAAGCTGACCGTTACCCGGATGGAGCGCATGACGGCGGACGACCTTTATGTTTCCGCCGCGTGGGGCGCAATTGAAGCGGCGCGTGCAGGCGTTACATCTTTAGGCGATGCGAGCGACGCAGCGCAAGCGAGCATGAAGGCCGTGCGCGATGTCGGCTTGCGCGCTAACGTCTACAAGGAAGTCTTCGGGCCTGACGAAAAACTCGCGCGCGAACAACTCGTTAAACTGCAAGAGAGAGTTTCGATTTTGCGCGAGATGGAGACGCCGCTCGTCCGCGTCGGCGTTTCGCCGCACGCCCCTTACACCGTCAGCCGAAAGCTAATCGAATTAGTTACCCAGTACGCGCTTGCTGAGAACCTGCCCGTGATGATGCACGCGGCGGAGTCCGTCCATGAAGCCGCGTTGATGCGCGATGGGACGGGTCTCTTCGCCGAAAGTTTGAAGCGGCGCGGCATCGAATGGCGCGTGCCCGGTGTTTCGACGATTCAGTATCTCGCCAGCGCGGGCGCGTTACAAACAAAGCCCTTGCTTGCACATTGCATCACGGTTGACGATGCGGACATCGAACTGCTCCGAGAGTCAGGAGCGCGCGTCGCGCATTGCCCGAAGTCAAACTTAAAACTTTTTCACGGTCGCGCGCCGCTCGCCGGATTTCTCGAAAAGAAACTCACGGTCGGCTTCGGCAGCGATTCAGTCGCCACCAATAACACTTGCGACATGCTCGAAGAAGCGCGCATCGCATTGTTGCTGACGCGCATGGATAAAACTTCTGAAGCGTCGCCGGAGCAAACTGTAACCGCCGAAGACGCTTTACAAATCGTGACGCAAGGAGGCGCACGCGCACTTGGTTGGGACAAACGCACGGGCGCGCTAAGCCTTGGCTTAGACGCCGATTTGACGATCATCCAGCTCGACGGCGCGCACCAACTTCCGGTGCATGACGTTGCCGCCGCGCTCGTCTTTGCTTCATCGGGGCGCGACGTGCGTTTGACGGTCGTGGCGGGAAGAGAAATTTACCGCGACGGGCAGATGTTGACGGTTGACGAAGAGCGCCTGCGCGCGCGGGTGAAAGAGATCGCCGTGAAAATGCGAGGTTCGCAGCGCCGGAATTGAGAAGCGTCGTTGGTTATCAATCAACGAGCGCCGCGCTTTATTCCTACTGAGAAACTATCTCGCAAACTTCTCGCGGTAGCGGCTCAACGGGTTTTTTTGTCACGTATGATTGCAACTTTAACTCGACGCCCGCGTTCTTAAAGAGGAGACGTTTTTTACCGTAGGGACAGAACATTACAGTTTTCATCAAGGAGCTTAATCATCATGTTGAAGCCAAGTATTGCCCTCTTCGCATTGTTACTTGCTTTCGATGTC